>JAPLRP010000053.1 GCA_026399095.1 Methylococcales bacterium
ACAACAGCTCTTAACTGTTGCAGCTTACGGTGGTTTGAAACCTCCCCCTGTAGAGCGGTTTCGAGGGGCCCTCCCTCATCTCTTATGCAGCATAGCTGCACGGAGGACTTCGTCCTCCTGTGCGCTTTCGTGGCACACAGTCATCAGCATATCTGACTAACTTTGCCTGTAGTTTTCGTGCCAATTCATGACGCTGCCAGATACGATCCAATAGATGTAAATAGAGATTTGATAGCAACGGTGAGATAACACCTCCTTGCGGTGTGCCGCGCCGATTGCTTTTACCTCCACCTACACAAGCCGTTTTCCCATTCTCACTTTCACCTATGACAGGGGCTTTCAGCCATTGCTTAATGAGAGCAAGTACTGCTCCATCTGCAATGCGTTCAGCGACCGTCGCCAGAAGCTTACTGTGTGGGATACTGTCAAAATATTTCGACAGATCAGCATCTATCACTTGCGTCTGCCCTTGCCACATTCCGTCGGCAATAGCGTCAATCGCCTGATGTGCAGACTTCTGAGGGCGAAACCCGTAGGAATGCTCGCAAAAATCGGCTTCAAAGATTGGCTCTATCACTAACTTAAGTGCCATCTGAACCACGCGATCTCGAATCGTTGGTATGCCCAGCGGGCGTAAACTACCATCCGCTTTTGGTATCATAACTCGCCTTACCGGATTTGCTCGGTAAGTCTTATCTTGCAATTCACGGCTGAGTAACTCCAAGTAACAACCTACCCCTATTCCGCTCTCTATGACTTCAAAGCTCATCCCATCAACACCGGGACTGCCCTTATTAGCCTTAACCAGCCGCCAAGCATGATGGAGTATATCTGCTTGATACAGCTTGTCGTAAAGTGCGTAGAAACGGTAGGCCGGTTCCTGCTTGGCCTTGATATAAAGCTTCCTCTGTAGTGTCCTGATTCTATCAGGGGTTAATAGCAACATGGCAATCCCCTTTTCCTCCACTCTTCAGTTGCGTGAACAAAGCAGGGCGCCTTCCCTCAGCTAAGGTTATGTTGTCCTTAGCCTCAATCGGTACTATGCGCCCCTCCGACTTCCATAACGATCCGCTACGATTTCGTTACCTTATACGCAGCAGTCGGCGGCCTCCCCGCCACCGTTATGGATCTCCAGCACTGGACAATTTAACTTCCGATACATGCCGACCCTGCTACCCCGATGGTTCACTGGTATGGCTTCCATTATCAACATACCAATACTACGGCCTTCCCTATACGAACACGAGGTCGGCAACCATATTAAGTTTACGAGGCTACATCTAGGTTCACTTGCGTTACGGCCTATATCTTTGTCGTTTAGGAACTCACGACCCTTGATTGCTCAAACGCCGCTCCTTCGTACTACCAAGGCGTATGGACAACTCCTTGGGCGGGACTTTAACCCGCTAGCTAAATTGTTGTTACTGCGAACGTTCGAACCCTTGTCGCACTATGCCGAATCACGGTGCTGTCAATGGCCAACAGAATTGAGCCATTTTCGGCCATTAATATTGAGCCACTTTTCCAGAGAAAAAATCAATTATTTAGCTTTGATTTTAGTCGATAACTTTCCCCTCCCAACATAAAAATATGTGAATGATGGAAGATTCTGTCAACGATAGGTACCGCGACATTACCATCAAAAAAGAACTCTCCCCAGTGGGTAAATTCCTTATTCGTTGTCAAGATGATTGACCGATATTCATACAGTGCATTAATTAGCTGAAACAGGTTGTGCATGCCATTTTTATTCTTCGGCAGATAGCCAAGTTCATCAATGATTAACAGGTCAAACTTAAGCAGCTGATTAATCTTCTTTTTCAGCTCACCTTTTAACTCCGCCAGTTCCAGCATTTCAATCAAGGTCAGTGCCGTACTGAAACAGACCTTGTAACCGGCCTCTATGGCTTTTACGCCCAAGCCAATTGTCAGGTGTGTCTTGCCGACGCCTGGCGAGCCAATGAACACCACATTTTCTCGGTTATCAATAAAGCTAAAGTCTAAAAGGCTGTTGATCTCCCGTTTGCTGATGGTTGTTTGGAAGCCATAATCAAAGTCATCCAGGCTTTTATGCACGGGAAAACCTGCCCGCCGTTTATTTTGCTCAATACGTTTACCATTCCTCTGCTGTTGCTCAAGATCAATCAACGTTTCGGCAAAGTGCAGATAAGAGACGGCATTGGCTTCGGCTTTTCCAAGCATCTGTTCCAGTCCCTGGGCAATCGCTGACAAATGCAAGCCACGATATTTCTGAGCGACGCTATCAATGGACGACATGGTGTTCTTCCTGTCCGCCAGATTGGCCATTAAGGACCGCATAATGCGCCAATGCACTGACTGAGTCTGACTCGTGTTGATTCGTTGTTGCTGCCAAGCGCTCAGGATGTTGTGGATATGCGTTAAGTGTGTCACGCAACTGCGTCGCAGTTAAACGGGGCCCGTTCAAAATTCGTTCTAACAACTCAGCGCTGATATCGCCAAACTGCGCGGCATGTGTCGCGATGACCTGCTTGGCACCCAGTAACTGATCTTTGTGCGTATATATTAGGTGAGGTTGCCTTCAAGAGCGCACATAAGCGCTGACTGGCCAGAGCGCCCAATTGCTGGTCCAATAAGCTTTCCAAGGTCACTACACGTTGCTGTAGGTCACGATAATGATGGGTATTTTTAATGATTTGGCCTTTCTCCAGACTGATAACGTGTTCGGCAATCCGATCCCCGCTGGCCAGGTCATTGATCAGTAGTTGTCCGGCATCAGTCGATACCGCTACTTTTGCCGATTGATAGGCCATGGGTGCCGAGTACTTATTTGATTGCCCAGAAATCAGACTGGTTTTATCAACCTGTCGGGTCTCCTGTGTCGTCGACTTGACTGATAAGCAAGCGGGCGTTAAATACGGTTGCATTTTGATTTTTTCTTCGCGATCATAATGTGTCCACGACTGCTGGCCAGTGGTGCCATGCAGGCGTTTGTTTGCGACCGTAGCAGCCAGTCCACCATATACGTATCTAGGTTTTTCCAGTCGGTAAAGGTCTCGCCATAAAGCCCCTTTTGCTTCACATATTTCACGCCAGACTCAACCTTACCTTTGCTTTCAGGGTCATAGCCCTCACAGACGCGAATATGGAAACCTGTACCAGTGGCGTATTGATGAAAGCGTTGATTTAGCTTTAATTCACGAAAAATTTCATGGATAACGACCAACTTGGTTTGATCGTAAACGCATTCTTGTGGCATGCCGCCAAAATAACGAAAAGCGGCGTCATGCTGGTAAATCAACGCTTGCGTATCGATGGGCTGAGCCGATAATGATACATACATCAGTCGGGAATAAGACAGAACAAAGACCATGAAGCACACCGTCGTCTCTTTGCCGCCAATCATTACCCCACTCAATTCACCGCCATCAACCTGACATTGCACCCCTGGAACCATATCAACCACTGGCTCGTCATAACGCGGCTGCTTGAAGCTAATTTCAGCCTTTAACGCTTCAATATAGCGCCGCACCGAGCGATCAGAAACAGCCAGTGCGTCAACTTTTTCCTTCAGCTTGCGCATGACTTTTACGGCTGACAAATTCGGATAAGTTTGCAGCAACTGAATAATATAGATACGGTAAGCATCCAGCTTTTTGGTTCTGGCCATCTCATCAAGTTGACCGGCTATCTGGGTCTCGGACATGTGCAGATATTTGCTTACGGTATTGCGCGACAAGCCAAGTTCTTTGGCAATCTTACGTTCGGTCAAGCCTTTGCCGTTATCGTATAACGATTTGATCTTATGGATCACAATCCACCCCTTCATAACAGTCCTTGAAAAAAATTCAGGGACTATCTCAGATTCATTGTTTAAAAGAAAATCTGAAAAAGTGGCTCGATATTAATGACCATTTTTGGCTCAGTTTAATTGGCCATTAACAGGTGCTACCTACTTGACTGCCGGGCACCTTGTTTAGCGTCCTTAAGTCAATGATTGAAGACCTGGTCGCAGTTTAAATTCTGTTTTAGCGCGAACTGGAGGACGCTAAACTTCTTGTTGAGGGCTTTGGTCAGTTTGTTCATTGCTTGTGCAGGTCACTTAGGCCGTGACGACAAACAATTAGGCTAAATGAAAAAACAATAACGGAACATGCTTCTCTGGCTGCTGAGTGCTCTTGAAGCATTCAATAAAGCTTTGCTCATGTTTTAGTGAATATTTTGCTTTTCTTGGAAAAATATAACGACTGTTTTGATATACACAAGCTCTATTTCAAGGGTGATAAGGCTTGTATTTTTGTTGCGATGTAATGAATTTACGCTTTTATTATTGGGTATTAATCGTTTAAACACAGACTTATAAAAGCAAATGTGTCAGGTCGGAAGCTATTGCAGCTCCCGACCTGGCTAGCGCTTATGCCCGCCCCTACTTATTTATCTATCTTTAGCGCCAAAAAGGCAGGACTACCTCGGCGTTGGACTAAAACAGCGACTGATTTACCAGCAGGTAAGTTTTTAGCTATTTTTTCGAATGCCTCAGTGTCATTAATCACATTATTACCCATGCGTAAGATGACATCACCGGGTTGTATGCCGGCATTTTTAGCGACGCCTTTACCGACCTCTTGCACTAAAACCCCACCTTTACTGACTTGTAAGGCTTCTCGTTCTTCGGCGGTCAAATCGGTCACAGTCACACCCAATCGATTGGTTGGTTTTGCCTTTTCAGTTTTATTAGCGGCCACTTTATCAACCTGATCAGGTAACAAACCGATATTGAAATTAACGGTTTTTTCATCGCCTTGTCTTAGAATCTTTAGCGTGGCCTTATCGTTGATAGGCGTCATGCCCACCATCGGTGGTAAATCACCTGAATTTTCAATCGCTTGACCATTAAACTCGGTAATGATGTCACCAATTTGCAATTGGGCTTTTTCTGCAGGACTGCCAGGAATAATCTTGGAAACCAAAGCACCTTGCGGTTTTTTCATACCAAATGATTCAGCCAGTTCACGTGTTACATCTTGGATTTGAACACCTAACCAACCATGTGCTGCTTTACCACTGGTTTTTATTTGCTCTACTACATTCATAACCACATCCATGGGTATGGAAAATGACAGTCCCATAAAGCCACCGGTACGGCTATAAATTTGAGAATTAATACCGACTACTTTGCCATCCATGTTAAATAAGGGACCACCTGAATTACCGGGATTAATGGCCACATCAGTTTGTATAAACGGCACATAATTACCGCCGGGTAAACTTCGGCCTTTTGCACTGACAATACCTGCGGTTACTGATTGCTCAAAGCCAAAAGGTGAGCCAATGGCCAATACCCATTCACCTACTTGTAATTTGTTAGGATCACCGATAGTCACTGCCGGTAAATCAGTTGCGTCTACTTTTAATACGGCAACATCGGTACGGGCATCAGAGCCAATCAATTTGGCGACTAATTCTCGTCTATCTGAGAATTTAACAATAATTTCATCGGCATCTTTTACAACATGATGATTGGTCAAAACATAACCATCTTTGGAAATAACAAAACCGGATCCTAACGATTGCGTATCGCTATCTCCGCCACCGTTACCACCGCCATCGGGATTATTAAAGAAATGTTTAAAGAGCTCCTCCATTTCTGGCGGCATGCCTTCAGGCATCTGCTGTTGTTTTTGGACATCAGCCACTTCTGGTTTTGCTTTTTGGGTGGTACTGATATTAACCACCGCCACACCGTTAACTTTAACCATCTCGGTAAAGTCCGGCAATTGCGCAAAACTAGTTTGGTTAAATAAAAAAACCAAAACAATACCACAACCCAGCTTTTTAAACATAAAAACCTCATTCCCTAACAGTGATTAAATATTTTAATTAAGATAATACCAACAATAGTGCTATTAAGTTAGCCGGTAAACAACTGAACCGGCAACTTACTTTTGGTTGTATGAACTGACTCTGGCATAAGGTTGATAACTCTGTTCATTATCCACATTCATCATATTGTGCGCTTGAAGATAGTCATTAATTTGTTTATTAAGTGGATATTCAATGGCTTTAGCGGGTTCATTTTGTTGTACTTGAGCCATTTGAAACCCCGATTCTGCAACAAATTGTTGCATGGAACCCGCAAAATTATAGCTTGTAATAACAGCAATCATGACGATTGATGCCGCTATTGCCATTTGCTTATAAAGCTTTTTGGGCACTGTCTTTATTGGAAATAAGTAAACCGGTTCATGCTGCAGTTGCTTATTTATTTGCGCTACAAAGTCAGGGTTTGCAACGCTAATCTTATTCGCCTTAATAACCTGACTAATAGCTTGATAACGATTATATTTATCTTGCAACGCCGGCGATTTGTGCAAGGTTTTTAATAACGATAAGGCCTCTACCGGTTCGAGCTCATTATCAAGAAATTGAGATAGTTTCTGATTCAAATGTTCAGTCATAAAAATCACCGTGTTCAAGCAAAGGGTTTAATTTATTATCGATCGCCTCACGCGCTCTAAAAATACGTGAGCGAACTGTACCAACCGGACAATCCATTGCTTCCGCTATTTCTTCGTAACTCATGCCTTCAAATTCCCGTAATACAATAGCTGTTCGCATGTCTTCAGGGAGTTCTTCAATGCTTGCATTAATGGCATCAATTATTTCCTGATTTAATAATTCTCTTTCGGGTGTTTCCAACCCTTGTAACTGCGGCGCATTTTCAAGCGCTTCTGCATCTTGAATATCAACCTGATAATTAGCACTTCTTCTTGATCGTGATAGCAAATAATTTTTTGCGGTATTAATGGCAATTCTATAGAGCCACGTAAAAAAAGCGGCTTCTCCTCTAAAATCGGCGAGTGCACGATAGGCTTTAATAAAAGCTTCTTGTGCGACATCTTGCGCTTCGCTGGGATCTTTAATATAGCGATTTACCAACTGAATAATTCGGTGCTGATATTTAATCACCAAAAAATCATAAGCTGATTTATCACCTCGCTGTACTCGCAGCACAAGCTCTTCGTCTAATTGTTCGCTGTACTTGGTGTCTCTGGTCACTTGTGCTCTTTAATGAAATGTATGGACAAATCGTATCCAAAAAAGTTCTATGATAGACAAAAATTGTGTTATCGCTCTAAAAGACGTTATTATCCCTAAACAATGCTAACTAAGCCACAACCTTCCTTAAGTTTATGAAACTATTTATGACCTTTTGCTTGTGGATGTAAAAAATTAATACAGTCTATGTCTAACTCAAAAAACCATGATGTTCTTATCATTGGTAGTGGTGGTGCCGGTTTAAGTTTAGCGCTTAAATTAGCTGATCACACGACTCATGTTGCCGTCTTATCAAAATTCGCCTTAACTTCGAGCAGCACTTATTATGCCCAAGGTGGTATTTCTGCCGTTTTTGATGCTGAGGATTCTATTGAGTCCCATATTGATGATACGCTGGATGCCGGTGCAGGACTCTGTAACCCTGACATTGTTAGATTGACAGTGACTCATGGAAAAAAATCCATAGAATGGCTGCGTTCTCAGGGTGTTGTGTTTACTGAAGAGCAAAATAATTCCGGAGAAGTCCAACTGCACTTGAATCGTGAAGGCGGTCATTCTCATAGGCGTGTTGTGCATTCTGCCGACGCAACCGGTAAAGCGGTATCCTTATCATTAATTGAAAGGGCACAGGAACATCCAAACATTGAATTATTGGAACATCATAGTGTTATTGAATTAATTACGGCACCAACAGCCGATAATGCCGCCGATAAGAAAGTCGTAGGTGCCTATGTGTTGGATACCCAAAAAAATCAGGTAAAAACAATGACCGCCAGAGTGGTTGTGTTGGCAACGGGCGGTGCCAATATGTCCTATATTTACAGCACCAATCCGCATAGCTCAACCGGTGATGGGATTGCCTTGGCTTGGCGTGCCGGCTGCCGCGTCAGCAATATGGAGTTTATGCAGTTTCATCCAACTTGTCTTTATCATCCTGAAGCCCGTTCTTTTCTCATTAGCGAGGCCTTAAGGGGTGAAGGTGGCAAACTGGTTCTGGCAGACGGCTCTTCGTTTATGCAGCACTTTGACCCGAGAGGCGAATTAGCACCACGAGATATTGTTGCCAGAGCGATTGATCATGAAATGAAAAAACGCGGTATCGACTGTGTCTATCTTGATATCAGTCATAAATCTGCAGACTTTATACGCGAACATTTTCCTACAATTTACCAACAATGTCTTGAGTATGATATAGACATCACCCAACAACCTATTCCAGTTGTGCCAGCGGCGCATTATACGTGCGGTGGTGTGTTAACCGATAGCTATGCGCGTACCGATATAAAAAATCTTTATGCTGTTGGTGAAGTGGCTTGTACAGGTCTACATGGAGCAAATCGAATGGCCAGCAATTCGTTACTGGAATGTCTGGTATTTGCTGAAAGAGCCAGCGAAGATATTTTATTAAACCTTCCCCATATTAAGCCTGTAAATACTGTTCCTGATTGGGATGAATCTAAAGTCAGTGATTCCGATGAAGAAGTGGTTGTCTCCCATAACTGGAATGAATTGCGTCATTTTATGTGGGATTATGTTGGCATCGTAAGAACTGATAAACGACTCAGTCGTGCCATGAATCGTGTGGAGTTACTTAAAAAAGAAATAGCCGAATATTATGGTAATTTTCGTGTGACTAGTGATTTATTGGAATTACGTAATTTAGTTATCGTTGCTGAATTAATCATTCGCTGTGCGCAACAGCGCAAAGAAAGTCGTGGCCTCCATTACACGCTGGATTATCCTGATTTGGATACTAGTCAGCCACCACAAAATACCATACTTAAACCTTAAAATCTCCACTTCTAAAGCAAAGTTATTTTGACTTTGCTTTTTCAAACAGCATGGACGAGCATGTCTTGTAAAAAGATAATGTCTATGCCACTCCACCTGTCTTTATAGTATTTTTGTAAGTATTTGTACGAATAGTGCTTATTTTTTTAATCGTGTAAAGTGACTACTCATCATTATTTAACAACCCTTGTTCATCTGAAGCAATGACACGCGTGTTGTTTAAGCTTGCATAGACAAGTGGTTTAATAATAAGTAATTGGGTAACTCAAACATGCATTATAAAGATTACTACAAAATCATGGGGCTAACCCGAGATGCCAGTCAGGATGAAATCAAACGTGTTTATCGTAAATTGGCGCGTAAATATCATCCAGACGTGAGTAAAGAAAAAGATGCCGAAGCTAAATTTAAGGAACTGGGTGAAGCTTATGAAGTACTTAAAGATCCTGAAAAAAGAGCCGCTTATGATCAATTAGGTGCTAATTGGAAAGCAGGGCAAGATTTTAGACCACCACCTGATTGGAATGAAGGTTTTGAATTTAAAGGGGGTGGTTTTACCGGTACCGATCCGGGTGCTTTTAGTGATTTTTTTGAACAGTTATTTGGCCATGCCAATAACACTGAACACTTTGGTAGCCATGCTCGTGGACAAGATAGTCATGCCAAAATCCATATTGATCTGGAAGACAGTTTTCAAGGGGGGACCCGTAACATTTCTTTAAGCACACCGGAAATGAACGCTCAAGGTAAGGTTGAACTTAAACACAGAAGTTTGAATATCAAGATTCCCAAAGGGATTAACGCGGGCCAACATATTAGACTGGCTGGCCAAGGAAATCCGGGCAGAGGCAGTGCTAAAGCAGGCGATTTATTCCTTGAAATAGCATTTAACAATCATCCTATCTATCGGGTTTCTGAAAAAGATATTTATCTTGATCTTCCTGTAACACCTTGGGAAGCTGCACTGGGCGCAAAAATTAAAGTACCTACGCCTAATGGCCCTGTTGACCTGACCATACCTCCTAACTCCAAACAGGGAAGTAAACTCCGTTTAATAGGCCGAGGTTTGCCCACCTCAATACCGGGTGATTTTTTTGTTGTCCTGCAAATTGCACTGCCACCGGCCAATACCAAGCAAGCTAAAGAAGTCTATCAAACTATGCACGAACAACTTGATTTTAACCCTCGTTTGGCTATGGGGATTTAACAACTATGAGCACCCACGATCTGTTATTAGTCTATTCAGGAACTGTCATTGAAGAGGATACGTTAACACTTGGGCAATTATGCCATGCCTGCAATGTCCACGCTGACTGGATAATTAGTTTAATTGAAGAAAGTATTATTGAGCCTCAAGGTGAAAATAGCCGCACTTGGCGTTTTTCAGGATCCAGTTTGATACGTGCTCGTTCCGCTTTACGATTGCAACGTGATTTGGGCGTTAATCTGGCTGGAATTGCATTGGCACTTGATTTAATGGAGGAATTGGAAAATCTTCGAACAAAAATAAAAATACAAAACTCACTCTTATAAATTGACGAAACTTTACTATTAAGAATATGTTTCTGTACCACCACATCATTATTATTTAAGTAAAACATTTATTAAGGACATTATCATGAAATCTACGCTTATTCTGGTCGCTGACAGCGCCTATGCACGCATTTTTACTGTTGAATCTGCCTCTTCACCTTTAGAGGAAATAGAAGTACTGATTCATACGGAAGGTCGGTTACATGACAGAGAAATCACTTCTGATTTACCCGGCAAAATTAATGGCGAAGGTCATGTAGGCCATGCTTTTGAACAACCCACTGATCCTAAAAAACACCAAGCTGAAATCTTTGCACGTGACATTACCAAGCACTTGGAAGAGTTGTACAGCACCAATAAGTTTGAACAATTACTGATTATTGCAGAACCATCGTTTCTTGGTTTGTTACGTCATCAACTACCACAAAAGATTCGTGAAGTAGTCTGTTTTGAACTTGATAAAAATATCACCACTCATGATATTAAAGACATTCGTAAACATCTGCCAGACTATATACCGAGCTTTTAATTTATCTGGATTAACTCACAAAAACTTTTCAACCTAATGACTATCTAAAGCAAAAATGCGGAATATGGTATTATTTTAACGATAAAATGCTGGCTTACTTTTATTATAGACAGTCAGCATTGTTGTTGCTATTAACTATCGTTTTAAAGTCAGGGGTTGATTTGAAGATTTTACAAGGTGTAAAACGGAATATATTTGTTCTGCTGGGCTGGCTGATTTGGCTAATATTTACACTGACACAAACTGAACTGAATGCCGACATGGGCTTACCCTTAATGTCCATCTATGCAGGCCTAGTTTTTTGTATCATGCTGGGTTGCGTCTTTGCAGTCAATCGTCATGCCGAACAGCTCTCAGAAATGCTAAAAGAACCTTTTGGCACTTTAATTTTAACTTTGGCGGTAGCGGCTATTGAAGTTAGCATCATGCTGGAAATCATGATGACGGGGGATCAAAATCCTTCCATGCTGCGTGATACTGTTTTTGCTACCTTAATGATTATGCTTAATGGCATGGTTGGTTTGTCTTTACTAGCGGGTAGTTGGCGACACTTTGAACAAACCTTTAACTTGCGAGGGGCGCTTTCTTATCTTCATCTTATTGCGCCATTATCTTTGATATTATTGATAATGCCAAATCGCACAACATCATCACCTGGCCCTACTTTGATACCTGTACAGGAAATTTTTCTTGGACTCTTATGTATTCTGGTTTATTTATTGTTCCTTTTTATGCAAACAACCCGACATAAAGAACTTTTTGATGACTTAAGCACTTTTAAAGATCAACACGAATCAATCGAATCGGCTATAAATAGTCATCCTAACAAGCGTCACGCTGTTATAGTTTCATCAAGCGGTTTAATTTTAGCGGTCACACCTATAGTCTTACTTGCTGATTTTCTGGGTTCTTATATTAATTATGGTATTGAAACTCTAAAAGCTCCTGCTGAATTGGGTGGTTTGATTGTTGCAGCCCTTGTTTTAATTCCAGAGGGCTTGGGTGCCTATCGAAGTGCAGTTCGTAATCACATGCAACGGGCTGTTAATCTCTGTCTGGGCTCAGCATTATCAACAATTGCTCTTACGGTTCCAGCCGTTATGTTGGCAGACGGCTTACAAAATTTAACGCTGGTTTTGGGTTTGAGCGGTAGTGGTACAACTTTGCTTATAGCAACTTTGTTTACAGCGCTTATCACCTTAATGACTGGTCGAACTACCGTATTGCAAGGTCATGTCCATTTAATGCTATTTGCAGGGTATTTATTTCTGATTTTTTATCCTTAAAGACAGCACCCTTTTTGACTACATAGATTGCTTTGAAAAACGACCGTTACGTTTTTTTAAGAAATACTGCTCAAGCTTATGAAAGTAATAATATATTCCATAAACAAACGCGCCTGCTACCGGCAAGGCAAAATACCAATGGGCTTTTGCATAATCCAAAAGGACTAATATTTCCGCGCCAAAGTAATAAGCCGGGGTTACGGTAATAGCAGCCCAAGCCCAAGCGCTTAAAAGATTAATAAAAGCAAACTTCTTTGCTGAATATTTGGTAATACCAATCGACATGGGAATAACGGTTCGCAAACCATACATATAGCGTTGCATAAATATAATAGGCCAACCATATTTTCTTAACAGCAAATGTGCAATAGCAAACTTGCGCCGCTGTTTATGTAATTTTCGTTGAATAAATCCTTTATTAAAACGACCGACGTAAAAATAGATCTGATCTCCCGCAAAACCACCCAGACCGGCTACAAAAACTGTCGTAAAGTATTGCATATCTCCTGTGTGAGACATGATCCCACCCATGATGAGACCCATTTCACCTTCAACAATACTCCATAGAAATAGAATGATATATCCATATTCCTTAAGCCATCCAATAAATAGTTCTTCCATAAAATTTTTAAACTCGTTGATACCTGACTCTAATTGCAAACCGGTTTTGGTTTGTTTGTGAAGTGGTCATTTTATTAAAACGCTTATAGTAACATAGGCCTAATTGTTCTGTACCATTCCAATAAAAATGCAAAAGACAACTATAATCTATATGTAAATTAATTTATTTCTTAAGTCATATTAATAAACTTAATCCGTCGGATCAAAATGTCAAGAAACACGCCATCGCCACTATTTTCAATGTAGCTGTAGCCTAAAAGCTGTTACAAATAACTCTATAATTTGATCACTCTAATTAGGAGAACAAAATGACAAACCCTAATATTAAAAAATTGGTTGTTTTTTTCGATGGCACTTGGAACAGTGCAGATCAGCACTCAAGAGATGGAAAACTTTGCCCCACTAATATCACAAAGCTTTTTATAGTTACCCTGCCTCATGATTTACAACAACATGAACAAATTATTCAATATGTTCAAGGGGTGGGCGCGAAAAGATTTGAACGTTTCATTGGTGGTGTATTTGGCTACGGTATTTCCGATAATATCAAAGACGGTTATAAATTTTTAGTCAGTAATTACGAGGACGGTGACGAGATATATATTTTCGGCTTTAGCCGTGGTGCTTACTCCGCACGTAGTCTTGCCGGCCTGATAAGAAACGTGGGGGTTTTAACCCGAGATAAATTATATTTAATTGACAAAGCCTATGATATTTACAAAAACAAAACCCCTGAATTTCATCCAAATAGTGAATATTCTCAGGATTTTAAATCAAAACATACTTGGCGCAATGAACGAATTAAGTTCTTGGGTGTTTTTGATACCGTTGGTGCCTTAGGTGCCCCGTTCGGAATTATATTAGGCTGGCTGGTTGATAAATTATTTCGCTGCAAATTTCACGATACACAGTTAAGCTCTATCATCGAAAATGCTTATCACGCTTTGGCAATTGATGAACGTCGTCTGTTTTTTCAACCCACTCTAATGACGCCTAATACACAGCATAACTCCCAACATTTTGAACAAAAATGGTTTCCTGGCGTTCATAGTAATGTGGGTGGCGGTTATTCCAATACGGGCTTGTCAGATTTAGCCTTACAGTGGATGGCTGATAAAGCCAAGCAGAATGGTTTAAATCTGGACTTTGGGAAGATCTCAAAACTCGTTTTTGAACCCGCTTTCGCACCCGATATTAAGGAAATACCTAATATTTCTCAATCAGTTTGCAATAGGATTGGTACTGTTCTATTTGTAAAACTGCCCGGTTATTTAGGTTGGGTTCCAGAAAAATATAAAAATATTTTAACTGACATCCAATGGAACGGTGATTATATTCGACCCATTCTCAACCAAGGCAATCTGACGACATTTTTAGGGCACCCACCCGTTAATACAAATATAAATCTATATCAAGGTGATTTGGCTTGCTGTGTGATTGATAAAATCAACCAATGTGCCGAAGAGTATCAACCCGTCAACCTAATTAAATCGGTTAATGGATAATTTAAATAACACTCACTCAAGCAAGGAATAAGAAAATCAGTTTTTATTGAGTTGTTTCTGGTTATAGGCAGCCAATTGTTCAGGTGTCGCTTCTTGTTGAAACTTATCTTTCCATTCTTTGTATGGCATACCATATACAATTTCTCTGGCTTGTTCATAATCGATTGCTACGCCCTGCTCTTCTGCCGCTGAGGTATACCACTTGGCAAGACAATTTCTACAAAAATCTGCCAATAGCATTAATTCGATATTTTGTACTTCTTTGTGCTCTTGTAAGTGACTGATAAAACGTCTAAATACAGCAGCTTCTATCTCTGTTTCTGGCTTGTTGTCCATTGATATTTCTCCAAAATAGTTGCATTTTAGCAGAAAGGGCCGTGTAGGCATGTACATTGGTAATAAAAAAAACTACAATACAAAAATTTTAAAAATATGCTCGCTGCTTAATTTACCACTTTATATTGACTGATGTTATTTTCACTTCTTCATAAGTGCTAAACGGTTGTAATTTGAACCGCTCTATAATTTAAAAAGAAATTAACAACTTCCTTAGCTTTTAGTATTAAATCTAATCAACCAGACTTAATTTATAAACGTTAAGTTAAGTTGGTTTAATCGCAGAGTTATTGAAATTTACGCTGATCACCCTCATTCTAAAAACTATGAAACAACTGCTTGAATTTTTCCCTATAATTTTATTTTTTATTGCTTATAAGCTTTACGATATTTACATAGCGACTGCCGTTGTAATAGTCGCGACTATTTTTCAAGTCACTTATGCCTGGTTTAAGCACCGTAAAGTCGAAACGATGCAATGGATTACCCTAGCATTAGTCATTGTATTTGGTGGGGCAACCATTTATTTACATGATGAACAATACCTAAAATGGAAGTTTTCAATCATAGAATGGTTATTTGGTATGGCTTTTCTTAGCAGCCAATTCTTTGGTAAAAAAACCTTTATTGAAAGAATGATGTCCAGCAACTTAACATTACCACCTTTGATATGGAAACGTCTTAATTTTAGTTGGGCTAGTTTCTTTATCAGTGTCGGCTTTATTAATGTCTATGTCATGTACAATTACAATACTGATGACTGGGTTACTTTTAAAACATTTATTGCCCCTGGCTTGATGGTTGTTTTTATGGTGGTTCAAATGCTTTTTTTATATAAATACATTCCGGATGCTGAGGAATAAACGTGTTATATGCCATCATCAGTGAAGATAATAAGAATAGTTTAGAAAAAAGAACAGCTACCCGACCCGCTCATATTGCCAGACTACAAAATCTTCAGAATGAAGGCCGTTTGGTGTTAGCGGGTCCGCACCCATCAATTGACACTGAAAACCCCGGTGCTGCAGGATTTACCGGCAGCTTGGTGGTTGCAGAATTTGATAGCTTGGAATCCGCTAAACAATGGGCCGAAAGTGACCCCTACAACGATGCTGGTGTTTATGCTAAAGTTATCATTAAACCATTTAAAAAGGTATTTCCACAATGACATCTGGACAAATTAGACAATTATTAAACGAATCATTTAAACCCGAATTATTAGAAATTATTGATAATAGTGCTGCTCATGCCGGTCATGCGGGTGCAAAAAGCGGCGGCGGTCATTATCATGTCACTATCGTTGCCGAGGCTTTTGAAGGAAAGTCTTTGGTTCAACGTCATCAGCTCATCTATAAAGCCCTAGGTGACATGATGAAACAAGAAATTCATGCCTTAGGCATCAATGCTCTATCACCCTCTGAAGAAACTAAAGGAAGTTTATAAATGAAAAACAAGATTATCCCTCTGCTCGTTGCTGGTACTGCTCTGATTGCTGGTTGTGACCAAAAATCTGCTACGAACGTTGTTGCTACACCAACTGTTGCAAAAGCTGATGCGATTGCAGAAGTAAATGGCGTATTTATTTCAAAATCCAATCTTGCTGAACTGGAAAAAGAAATTGCCGAGCGTAGCCACGGCCAAAAATTTCCTAAAGAAAAATTGATTGAAGAATTAATTCAACGGGAATTATTGGTTCAGGATGCAATTCAAAAACAACTGGATAAATCCGCTGAAATCGTTACTCAACTTGATAGCGCTAAAAAAACGCTGCTAACTCAAGCTGACGTACAAAACTTTATCAAAGCTAATCCTGTCACTGATGCTGAAGTTAAAGCTGAATATGACAGTAAAGTAGCCGGTGAAAATGGCACAGAATATAAAGCTCGTCATATCTTGGTTAAAACTGAAGCAGAAGCAAAAAAACTGATTGCTGAATTGGATAAAGGCGCTGATTTTGCGAAATTAGCCAACAAGAATTCTCTAGATGCTAAAGAATCACAAAATGGTGGTGATTTAGGTTGGTTTGTTGCCGGTCAAATGGTGGCTCCTTTCTCGGAAGCCGTTGTTAAGCTGCAAAAAGGTAAGTATACCGAAACTCCTGTAAAAACTCAGTTTGGTTACCATGTTATTTTACGAGAAGATTCACGCGCACAAACTCCACCTCCATTGGATTCTGTTAAAGAACAATTAATGCCTTACTTACAACGTAAAAAAGTTCAAACAATGGTTGAAACTTTACGCAAGCAAGCTAAAGTTGAAATTTTAGTACCTTTAACTGATGAACCTGCAAAAGTACCTGCCGCCGCTGCTGATAATGCACCAGTCGGACAAACTGTTACGGAAGAAGTTGTCACCGAAGAAGTTAAAGACGCATCTGGAAAAACAGTGGCTGAAGAAGTCGTTGTTGACGAACAAGTTAAAGATGCTTCCGGCAAAATAGTCGCTGAAGAAGTTGTTGTTGAAGAAGCAGTAGAAAAAGCGCCTGCTGCAGTGGAAAAGAAAGTTGCTCCAGCAAACAAAAAATAGGGTTAACCGGTTAGAATTTTAGCCTATTTTAGCTACGCAAAGACTATGTTGATTTTTCTAACTAGATATTTCCCTTTAAAAACGCCCTGTTAGTAAGTGACAGGGCGTTTTTTTACATCCAAAACACAATAATGTAACTCACTGTTTATCATGTATTAGCGGTTAGGTATTTATAAACGCATCCTCGCTACGTAATTATAAGACTTAATGCTCAGCCAACGTTTGTACAATTGCAAAGCGCACTTGATTAACAATAGGTACATCTTTAAGCCAACCGCCTTGGGACTCTATTTTCGACTGCAAAAAGGCTTCAATGTCTGCATGACCTACCTTAATCATGGCTTCAACATAAAAACCCTCTAAGCTAACTTCATAATCTTCACCGCCTATGTGTAATTCAATATTTACAACTTCATAGTTTTTCATTTCAACTTCCTCTTTGTTTACTATTTGTACGTTTAGTAAAAAGTTTTAAGGACTTTCAATACAAATTATATTATCACGAGAAAATAACTTTGTCAGACAACAGGTGCTGTTTAAGAGATTATGTCTGAAGAAACATAAAATCAATCAAACACAATAACTGGCGTGCCGTTTTTGATGGCCTCGTAAAACCACAATGACGTTGCTATCGATATTCGGACGCAACCATGGGATACGTTATCAGCAGGCACCAAAGGCGATCCATGAATTGCAAAACCACCATTGAAATACAAGGGATTATATAACTTGCCCAGATCACTTTCTCGCCAACCGTGAATTCTCCATTGAATGCTAAACTTTCCGCGAGGGGTATGAGCCACGCCGCAAATATGTTCGCCCGTTTTTTTCGACGTTTCACAATAGTTACGATTTGATCCCGTTGAGACAGCGATAACACGGTTCAGTCCTTGCTCATCAAAGAACAATAGCACCTGACGGGAAAGATTAATCTCGACACGAGGCAAACCCGCTTCAGGATGAGTGCCTTCAGAGAGTATTGCCAGATGCAATGCTTTCTGTGTTTCCAACGTGAAAGTACCTGTTCGCTTTAACTTGGAATATTTTTGAAACGCTATGACACCTTGCCAAGTCTGTTGGTCATAAAAGCCATCGACAGTACCCACGTCGTATTTAAGTTCCATAAGCCGTTTTTCCAGCGCCATCACAGCATCTCCTCGTGATCCAATTTTAAGAATCTTGGACGAGTAAAATGGCTTTGAATCAATCGGCATCACCGAGGCGACAGCAGTTGACCTAGATGTCGGAATCCTATTGCTATTAGTGAGATCTGTCGATGACAGCGGAGGCAAAGAAGGTAAGATTTTAGATGATTTTAGTTTAGACGAATGGGCCAATTCAACAGGGATTATTGTAACGTCATTTAATTTTGGCAAATCATAATAAAACTGGTGAGCAGACTTTAGTGCAAGTGACACACTGTCACACCCGGTCAGAAAAGTGAGAGCTATCAATACGAAGTATACTTTCATGGTAGTTTTATGTGGTGAACTATTACATTACAATTGAACTTATCTCAATGTATATCTTCAAGAATTGCTAAAATAAACAGTAAAAAGGTTACTAAGTTAGACTTATTTCAGATCAGTCAGTTTAAATCTGACACAAGGACTAAAAATTAGTGCGTTTACGGTGTTGGCCAGACGGAAACCAGAGACAAACATTCGGAAAGTAAAAAACTGACGAGTTACTTTATTTCATTTATTTAAGCTGTTTGAATTATACCGCTATATTTTAAAAACTGCCTAACATAAGAATCAGTCGGAAATATCTATTACAGAAGTTCTGGTGCAGCATTTTAAGGTAATTAATACACTCAGGAATAACTTAGAATTAACCCCGCCATATTATGTAATTTTTTCAAAATACTGCACAATAAACTGCACACTTCTATTGCCTCTAAACTCGTTAATATCTAGTTTGTAGGCAGCTTTAATTTGCCTTAACCCTAACCAATGTTCAGGTTTATCGACAAAAAAAGCAATGGCATCAATAACAAGGTCACCACCGGGTTTTCTTAATACCAATTTAAGGTGCCGTTGCCCAACAACACGTGATTGAATAACATCAAAAACTCCGTCAAATAATGGCTCAGGAAAAGCTTGCCCCCAGGTGGCTGCATTTTGTAATAAATCGGCTATTTCAAGAGTCATTTCCTGTTCAGTCAGCTCACCATCTGACAATATTTTTTGCTCCAAATCAACAGAGGCTAAACGCTTGCTAACCATTTCATCAAAAGCCAAAGCAAAAGGAGGATAATCATGCATTTTTATGCTTAACCCTGCAGCCATGGCATGGCCTCCAAACTTACTTAATATTTTGGGGTGAGCAACTGCAATATCACTCAACACATCTCTAATATGTACGCCGGGAATAGAACGGGCAGACCCTTTAATCAAATCCTTTCCAGCCGGAGCGAAAGCAATAACAGGTCGATGTACTTGGTCTTTAATGCGTGACGCTAAAATACCAATAACACCCTGATGCCAATTAGCATCAAACAAACATACACCAGATGGTAAATGGTGCTTATCCAGCATTTTCATTTCGGTTAAGTAAGTCATGGCTTCATGCTTCATGACAGATTCAACTTCACGTCGATCGTTATTTAACTCGTCGAGTTGTAAAGCAATACCTTTGGCAAGTGCTGGGTCATCAGTTAATAAACATTGAATTCCCAAGGACATATCATCCATACGACCAGCAGCATTTAAACGAGGACCGATAGAAAAACCCAAATCAGATGCTGCAATAGCTTGAGGATTTCTTCCAGAAACTTCAATAAGTGCACTTATTCCGGGATGGCAGCGCCCTGTGCGAATCCTTAATAAACCCTGATGAACCAAAATTCGATTAGTCTGTTCCAACGCAACTACATCAGCAACAGTCCCTAAAGCGACATAATCCAATAATTGGGCAAGATTTGGCTCTTTAACTTGATGACTCTCAAACCAGTTCATTTCCCTTAACCGACTTCTTAAAGCCATTAACACATAAAACATAACTCCCACGCCTGCCAGTGACTTACAAGGGAATTTATCATCAAGAAGGTTAGGGTTTACAATGGCATCGGCTGGGGGTAACTCCAAACCGGGAAGGTGATGATCGGTCACCAGAACTTTTATACCTGAATCAGTTGCTGCTTTAACACCGTCAATGCTTGATATGCCATTATCAACGGTAATAATTACATCAGGATTTTGTAATTTAACAAGCTCGACTATTTCGGGCGTTAGGCCATAACCGTATTCAAAGCGATTAGGGACTACAAATGACACCTGCCCTGCCCCCAATAATTGAAGGCCTTTGATGGCAACCGCACAACTAGTGGCTCCATCAGCATCAAAGTCGGCAACGATACAAATTTTTTGCTGCTCGTTAATAGCAATAATCAAATGAGCAACCATGTCTTCTAATCCTGACAATAGCCAAGGAGAAGGTAATTTGGATAGCGTTCGATCCAGTTCTATATCTGTTTTGATTCCACGTGCTAAAAAAAGACGCTCTAAGAGAGGATGAAGATTACCCTGTAAGGCGTGTTTCTTTTTAACAGGGCGAGGAACTATCGTTTTTTTTACACCTTGGTAATACATTAAGTATCCACAAAAAACCGGAAAGCTTCAGTTTAAGTAACTGACAACAGTTTAACTGTCACAGCTTCACCGATAAAATCTATTTATAATCAATGAAGTTGTGACGATTTTTACAGGAGGTATTATTAGAGCCTGAATTTTTAGAATAAGGCTTAGCTTTAATTAGTTGAATTCTGATACTTGACAGTAAAGTCATCCAAATTTGAAAGTACGAAAGGCAGATATTCTGTTTTCTCTGGTGAAAATGCATTTACGCCGACCCGTGAGAGATAAAAAACCTGATCAGGCATAAAATGACCTGTTGCTCTTATTTCAGCTTGATAACCAAAACGGTTTCTAAGATACCAAGCATGAGAAAATAAACGACCATCTGCAAAGTCAGGAAATTCAAGCTCAATCAAGTCGATACGATGCAAATTAGCAGCCATTTCATCAACCGTATCGTTCGGAGTAATTCTTAGCCCCAGTTTACCTTCATGAGCGAGCAATTGTTGGTGGTTTTGATTCCATCTAGCCAAGGAAATAGTGATGTTACCGTTAACCAACTCAGCGCCATCGGTAACATAGCTCCAAGTATCATCAATAATCTTTTTGTCTTTAACTATCTGCATAAACTTGCTCTTTAAATGGGGTTACGCCGACACGATTGACCATTGCCAAAAATGGTTCATCATTCAGTCGATTTTTTATGTATACATCGAGTATTGTGGTGATTGCTTTGGTTATCTTATCTTTGGCAACTGCCGGCCCCAATCTATCACCTATTGCTGCATCATTTTCAGAAGAGCCACCCAAGGTAATTTGATACCATTCAGTTCCTTTTTTATCGACACCTAGTATTCCAATATGACCTACACTTTGATGTGCACAACCATTCATACAACCAGACATATTGATTTTTAAGTCACCAATGTCGTGAATGTAGTCAATATCGTCGAGGGCTTCGTTGATTTCTTTGGCAACACCTATAGAGCCAGCATTGGCCAGCGAACAAAAATCAAGTCCCGGGCAACAAATCATATCCGTAACGGTACCAATATTAGGGGTAGCGAGACTTAAAGCATCAAGCTTATCCCATAAGGTGAAAAGATCACTCTGTGTGACGTCAGCCAGAATTAAATTCTGCCTGTGTGTACTACGAATTTCTCCAAAACTATAGTGATCTGCAAGATCAGCAACTGCATCAAGTTGCACATCTGTGATATCACCTGGTGGCGAGTCAGGTGCTTTTAAAGATAAAAACACAGCATGATAACCGGCAATTTTATGAGCGGCTGTATTAAATTTAACCCACGTTGCAAACGCTTTATTTTCTTGAAGCCTTTGGTCAAAACTTTTGTCTGCCTCTGCATTATTATCATAAGCAGGAGGAGCAAACTGGGCTTTTATTGCGTCAATACGAATATCACTTAATTCATTATTATCACGTATAAGTAACCATTCTTTCTCAACCAAAGCTGAGAAATTATCGAGTCCGGATTCTTTAACCAAAATTTTGATACGTGCTTTATATTTATTGTCACGGCGACCAAATAAATTATAAATACGTAGGATCGCTTCCAAATAAGATAGTAGGTGCTTTTTTTCAAGATAAGGTTTTATAACTTGTCCTATGACTGGTGTTCGACCTAAACCACCACCAACTATCACTTTAAAACCTACTTCACCGGCATGGTTTTTAATTAGGTGCAAACCAATATCGTGAAACTGTGTTGCCGCTCTATCATTTAGCGAACCACTAACTGCCATTTTAAATTTTCGTGGTAAGTAATCAAATTCAGGATGTAAAGTCGTCCATTGACGAATAATTTCACAATAAGGCCGAGGATCTTCAACCTCATCAATACAAACACCGGCCAAATGATCTGATGTAGTATTTCTCATACAATTACCACTGGTTTGAATGGCATGCATTTGCACAGTGGCGAGTTCTGCCAGAATATCAGGTACTTCTTCTAATTTGGGCCAATTAAATTGAACGTTTTGACGTGTCGTAAAATGACAGTAATTTTTGTCATAAGTCCGTGCAATATGAGCCAACTTTCTTAGTTGTGTGGAGTTAAACAAGCCATAAGGACCTGCAACTCGTAACATAGGTGCATGTATTTGAACGTAAAGACCATTACGTAAACGTAAGGCGCGAAATTGATCTTCAGAAATTTCGCCTTTTAAAAACTGTTCAGTTTGTCTTCTAAATTGGGCTACTCGTTCGTCAACAAGAGTTTGGTCGATTTCGTTATACTGGTACATAGATGAGCGTTAAATAAGCCTTTCTGGCGGATAATGAGGGCAGTTAATCATATACTGTGAGTCATAAAATGACAAAATTTATTAGTTGATGATAATATAAACAGCTAAAATTTATCAGTTTAATAATTATAAAACTTAGTTAGGGGGATATTTACGTGCGATTTTTGTTGATTTTGTTGTCGGTATTACTGGTGCCTCAAATGGCCATGGCAGGTGGCTTTGAAAGTTTAGGAATGACAGGGACTGAACGAGGTATTTATACCGTTCTTATTTTTATCATCGCCTATGGTTTTGTGATGACAGAAGAATTTACGCACATGCGTAAATCTAAACCCGTTATTCTTGCAGCCGGTATTATTTGGGCACACGCAGCTATTTTGGCTTCTCAAAAAGGTGTTTCAGTTGAAGCAATGCATGAGGCTTTTGAATACAATTTAAAAGAATATGCTGAATTAATGCTGTTTTTATTAGTCGCTATGACTTATATCAATTCAATGGCTGAACGTAATGTCTTTGAAGCTTTACGCTCATGGATGGTTAGAAAGCAATTTGGCTATCGCAAATTGTTTTTAATAACAGGTATTATTACTTTCTTCTTATCCGCGGTTGCAGATAACTTAACGGCCGCTTTGTTAGTCGGTGCCGTAGTTATGGCTGTTGGCGCTGACAATGAGAAATTTGTAGGTATCGGCTTTGTTAATCTTGTAGTTGCTGCCAATGCGGGAGGTGCATTCTGTCCTTTCGGCGACATTACCACCTTAATGGTTTGGCAAGCAGGCTATGCTGAATTCTTTGATTTCTTTAAGTTATTTTTTCCTTCCCTTGTTAACTATGCCGTCCCGGCTGCAGTGATGTATTTTGCTGTACCTGATGAACAACCCAAAGTAACTGATGAAGCAGCCGTTGTATTAAAACCCGGCGCAATTCAAATTTGTGTATTGTTTTTATTAACCATTGTTACTGCCGTTAGCTTTAAACAGGGTCTTCATTTGCCACCTTTCATGGGCATGATGGTCGGTCTTTCGGTATTAATGTTTTATGGTTTTTATTTAAAAAAGAATCATTGCCCTGCTGGCGAAGTAGGATTTGATATCTTCAACAAAGTACGTCTTGCTGAATGGGATACTTTGCTATTTTTCTTCGGCGTTGTTTTTGCGGTCGGTGGCTTAGGTTACATCGGTTATCTTGAATTACTGTCAGGCGCTATGTATGATGGTTTAGGTGCAACAACTGCCAACATACTGGTTGGAGTTATTTCAGCAATTGTTGATAATATTCCAGTTATGTTTGCCGTGTTAAACATGAACCTCGATATGGACTTATACCAATGGTTATTGGTCACTTTAACTGCGGGTGTTGGTGGTTCTTTGTTATCCGTAGGTTCAGCTGCCGGTGTTGCCTTAATGGGTCAATCCAATCATAAATATACTTTCTTTAGTCATTTAAAATGGACGCCCGCTATCGCCGGTGGATACGCTGCAAGTATTTTCGTTCATTATTTAATTAATGGCTGATAATACTTAGATAACTATGAAGTTTGCAGGTTGGGCATGGAAAGACTGTGTCCAACCTCAACAACTAAATGGCTTTTCGTTCATTGCCCAAATCAAAAATCTATTAATTTTATCTACCACTGCCAGCTTTTTATTAATCCAAGGCAAAGCAAAGCAAGGATAGATAAAATTAATTTTTAGCACTATATCCAAGCACATCCTGTTTACAAAACGCGATAAAAACAATTAAATTT
Organism: Methylococcales bacterium; assembly: GCA_026399095.1. Classification (GTDB taxonomy): domain Bacteria; phylum Pseudomonadota; class Gammaproteobacteria; order Methylococcales; family Methylomonadaceae; genus Methylobacter_C. The sequence goes on from JAPLRP010000053.1 coordinate 24,756, forward strand.
TAAAGGTCTAATGTGACAAACAATACCAACATCAGGGAAGTACTGTTTAATAAGCACATGCTTATTTGCATCTTTACAGGCTTCAGCTCAGGATTGCCCCTTTATATATTGATTGCTCTGTTACCAGCCTGGTTACGTTCTGAAGGCATAGATCTTAAAGTAATTGGTTTATTTGCCTTAATTCAACTCCCCTTCACATGGAAGTTTCTTTGGTCACCACTGTTTGATCGTTACAGCCCACCGCTTGGACGAAGACGCGGTTGGTTATTTATTTCACAAATCGCATTATTGTTATCAATCCCAGGGTTTGGGTTACTTCATCCTGGGCTCGATTTGTGGACAATTGCCTACCTGGCTAGTGTAATTGCCTTTTTTAGCGCCTCCCAAGATATTGTCCTTGATGCCTATCGACGCGAGTTGTTATTTGACAACGAATTGGGGATTGGTAATTCTATACACGTTAACGCTTACAAAATTGCCGGCCTTGTACCCGGCTCTTTATCTCTGATACTGGCCGACCATTTGCCATGGAGCAGTGTGTTTTTTATCACCGCCTTGTTTATGCTACCGGGCATTGCGATGACAATTATCGTAGATGAACCGCAGTTAAAAAATGGCACACCGAAAACACTAAGGGCAGCGGTAGTTGAGCCATTTCAAGAATTTATTAATCGTAACGGGTTAAAATCTGCCGGATTGATTCTTGCCTTCATCTTTTTTTATAAATTAGGTGATAGCATGGCGACGGCACTGGCTACCCCTTTTTATCTCGATATGGGCTTTACAAAAACAGAAATAGGTCTTGTTGCTAAAAATGCAGGCTTATGGCCTAGTGTTATCGGTGGATTACTTGGTGGCATTTGGATGATTAATCTCGGTATCAATCGTGCTCTTTGGCTTTTTGGTATCGTACAGATGATTGCTATTTTAGGATTTGCATGGCTTTCAACAGTAGGTAACAGCCTCCCTTGGCTGGCTGTAGTTATCAGCATTGAAGCCTTGGGGGTTGGATTGGGTACGGCCGCTTTTGTTGCTTTTATAGCTCACACAACACATCCACTTTATACCGCTACCCAATTTGCTTTATTTACCAGTCTTGCAGCCGTACCGAGAACATTTGCAAATGCAACCACGGGGTATTTGGTTGAAAGTTTTGGGTGGCTTAACTTCTTTTTATTTTGTTTTGTAATTGCCATACCCGGCATGCTGCTGTTACTTAAAGTTGCTCCTTGGAATGATCAACAATCAAAAATTGTGGCAACTTATAAATCATAATCAATAATTAATGGTGCATGATCAGAAAAACGCTCATCTTTATAGATAGACGTAGACTTTACTTTATCTTTTAAGCCTGAACTTATAATTTGATAATCGATGCGCCAGCCAACATTTTTAGCCCAAGCCTGGCCTCTATTTGACCACCAGGTATATTGCTCTGCTTCTTGATTGATCAACCTAAAAGCATCAATCCAGTGACTATTTTCAAATAATTGATCAAGCCAAGCTCTTTCTTCAGGTAAAAAACCAGAGTTTTTTCTATTACCTCGCCAATTTTTTAAATCGATTTCTTTGTGTGCAATATTCCAATCACCGCAAATAATATATTCACGATTAGTTTTCGAACAGGCTTGTAAATAAGGCAGAAAACGATCCATGAAATAAAACTTAAATGCTTGCCTCTCTTCGCCTGAAGAGCCGGAAGGAAGATAAAGAGAAATAATACTTATATTTCCAAATTGAGCTTCAATAAACCGACCCTCAGCATCAACATCTGGCAAACCAATACCATTGATAATTTTATCGGGTTGTTTTTTACAGTAAAGTGCGACCCCGCTATAACCTTTTTTTTCAGCATCGTGATAGAAACAATGATAATTAGGCGGACAAAAAGTATCATTATCAAGTTGGTGTAACTGTGCTTTTGTTTCTTGCAAACAAATAAAATCAGCGTTTTGTTGCTGCATCCAAGCAAAAAAACCTTTACGTTCCGCTGACCGGATTCCGTTGGCATTTAATGTAATTACGCGCATAAATTTAACAGGGGGTTGCCAATTGCAAATGAAAAACGTATTATACGGGGTTAAATAATTGTGTGTAGTCTCTTTAGGTAATGAGTAAGTAATATGAAACCAGAAATTCATCCAGAATATAAACAAATTACTGTGACTTGTGGTTGCGGTAATACATTCACAACCGGTTCTGTATTAGGTAAGGATTTGCAAGTAGAAGTTTGTTCTTCATGCCATCCATTTTATACTGGAAAACAGCGCGTTGTTGATACAGCAGGTCGTGTTGATAAATTCCGTAAAAAATACGGAAAATAAAAAGCTCTTTTGTTAACTTTCCGCCCATAATTCATATTTACTAAAAAGCGTTAGCTTTTTTACTATCTGTGAACCTGTAAAAGTAATTACTTAAAGCGGATAATGAGCAAAATAAAACCGTACATCAACTAATTTTAATTAAGGCGTTGATGTACGAGATTTCAAATAGACTTAATTAATCATTCTTCAACCCTCCCGCCAAGTTTGAAGCATAGCGCAATTAGGTTTTTTATCCAAATCTATAAAACACGCTGCCCGCCTTTAAAATACACAAGTAATTCTCGTAAACCAATTTCATAGCTGCCTCTATCATTGAACAAGTATCAAAATCATTTTTAAAACACATTTGCTGTTTTTAGTGTGCAATCCTTTTAATCAAATCGTACAATAAAGAAACTTTTAAATTAATGGCTTTAACTTTTTTGTATGTGCTCTGTTACTAAAAATACAGGCGTGGTATTTTTTAATAAATCAAAATTTAAAGGTATATCGTGAGCTTGTTTAATCGAAATCATAAGTCTGTCCTCAGCATTGATATCAGCACCGTTGCAGTTAAATTACTGGAAATGAGTAAAACAGGAAATCGTTACAGAATTGAAAGCTTCACATCAATACCATTCATACAAAGTACATCTACTGAAACAACCGTCGTCAATGTCAATGTGATTGCTGAGGCAATAAAACTCGCTTTAACACGCTCCCAGTCTAAATTAAAGCAAGCAACTGTTGCAGTTTCAGGATCAGCTGTCATTACCAAGATTTTTACCATGCCTGCTTCTTTGACAGAGGAAGACATTGAAAGTCAAATAATGATTGAAGCAGATCAATATGTGCCGTACTCTCTGGATGAACTAAATTTCGATTTTGAAGTGCAAGGCGTTAATAGTAACAACCATGAAATGGTTGACGTATTATTCGTCGCCTCAAGAAGAGAAAATGTTGATGAGAGAGTTGAAGCGTTAGCAAAAGCCGGATTAAAAGCCAGTATTGTAGACGTAGAAACATTTGCTATGGAAAATGCTTTTTCTCTATTACCTGAATATTCTGATCATCCGCTGGATATTCAAACTGTTGCTGTTGCTGACATTGGCGCAACGTTATCAAGCTTGACTATATTTCATAGGGGACGGGTCGTCTATACTAGAGAGCAAGAGTTTGGAGGCAGACAATTAACTGAAGAAATTCAACACCGATACGGACTATCTTTTGAAGAAGCAGAATTTAAAAAAATTCAGGGTGGTTTACCAGAAAACTACCAAATGGATATTCTTGAACCTTTTAAAAGAGCAATGGTTCAACAAATTCAAAGATCATTACAATTCTTTATCTCATCAAATACTAATAAGGAAATTAATTGCCTAGTTTTAGCGGGTGGCTGCGCTTCTATTAAGAGTGTTGATAAATTAATCGAGCATAACTTAAGCGTACCCGTTTATATCGCAAACCCATTAATAAATTTGAGCCTGTCAAATAAAATAAAACCTGAAACTTTATATAATATCGCCCCTGCCTTAATGATTACTTGTGGGTTGGCACTAAGGAGTTTTGACTAATGACAAAAATCAATTTATTGCCTTGGAGAGATCACCTACTTAAAAAAAAGCAGAAAGATTTTATTACTTCAATCATTTTGTCTGCTTTAGCAGGACTTATTATAATTGGCTTGCTTCATAGTTATATTGATGGATTAATAGCTTATCAAGAACAAAGAAACCAAATACTTCTAAATGAAATAGCCGCTTTAGATAAAAAAATTGTCGCTATAAAAAGTATTGAGGACAAGAAAAACAAGCTATTAGCTAAAATTGATTTGATTCAAAAATTACAAGAAAGTCGCCCGGAAATTGTGCACCTCTTTGATGAAATTCCAAAAACAACACCTGATGGCGTTTATTTAACTAAATTCACCCAAACCGGAACAGAATTAATATTTGAAGGGAAATCTCAATCAAACGCCAGAGTTTCCGCTTTCATGCGATCAATAGAGACTTCACCATGGCTTAAAAAGCCCGGATTGACAGTTATTCACTCAACTGACAAACCATCAACAGATAAAAATGATACCGATCAATTAAGCGATTTCATGCTTCGAGCCACGCAAGAAAACACAAACACTGATAATGGAGTCAGCAATGAACCTATCAGACATTAATTTAGATCTTAATGCCGCGGGGACATGGCCTTTAGGTATTAAATTGTTTGTTATAATTCTAACTTGCATGACTGCTATAGGTGCTGGCGTTTATTTTATTACGCTTGACCAGTTAGATTTGCTTAAAATTGCCGAACAAAAAGAATCCACCTTAAAGGTAGAATTTGAAGGCAAACAAAAAAAAGCGGTTAATCTTCAAGATTATCAAGAGCAACTCACTCAAATTGAAGCCTCACTGGATGAAATGATCAGACAAATGCCTACAGAAGAAGAAGTGGCCAGTCTACTCATTGATATCTCACAAACCGGCTTGGCAAGCGGCTTACAATTTAAATTATTTAAACCGGAAGCACCTGTTCGAAAAGACTTTTACTCCGAATTACCCATTAATATTCTGGTTACTGGAAAATATGAAGAGCTGGGTTTATTTGTGAGTGGATTGGCTTCTTTACCGCGAATTGTTACCTTACATAACGTAAAAATCACTCCTGAACTAAAAAATGAGCAACTTTTACTGAGCGCGGTGGTAAAGACCTATAACGAAGGTTCCACTGACTCTATTCCGGATACTGATGCAAAGAGAAGAGTGAGAAAATAGTGATTAACTTTGTATTATTTTTTTCAAACTCTCATCAACACATTAAAAAAATAACCGGTATTATTTTTTTTATATCTTTAACAGGTTGTGGCAATGATGATTTTTCTGATCTAAACCAATATATTTCTAAAGTTAAAGCGCAACCCAAAGGTGCTATAAAACCGATACCTGAGGTGAAAGAAATTGAATCATTTATCTTTAATCCAAAAGGTCTGCGTGATCCCTTTAAACCACTTGTTCAACCTGAACAGTTAGATATTACCGCCAATCAAGCAACCGGAGGTGGAATAAAGCCTGACTTGACCCGTCGTAAAGAAGAGTTAGAGGCTTTTCCTTTGGATGTGCTAAAAATGGTTGGTACCATCGGAGTAAAAAAAGAATTATGGGCATTAATTAAAGCCGACGATGGCACCGTTCATAGGGTTCATGCGGGTAATTATATTGGTAAAAATTATGGGAAGATACTTCAAATCAGTGTTGATAAAATAGAGTTAATGGAAATAGTTCCGGATAAGCCGGGGGTTTGGCGCGAACAACAAACCTCATTAGCGTTAACAGAGTAATTTTAGGAATATAAATGAATTTAACTCAAGGCTTTATTAATTTGCATAAAAGGGAGCGATCTGGCCATTGTTACAGATACTTGTGCATACTTTTATTTTTAAGTTATAGCACTGTTGCAAATGCCGGTGATTTGTCGCTGACAGGCCTAAATATATCGGCAAAAGCCGGAAACAAGCTACAAATAGAACTTGAAATGAATGGGCCTGCTACTGAACCTAAGGTTTTTCATACTGATAATCCTGCACGTATTGCTTTGGATTTTGCGGGCGTTAAAAATGGGCTAAACAAAAAAGTATTTCCAATTAACCAAGGCGCTGCCTCTAACATTTATGTAGCCGAAGCCCCGGGGCGAGTGCGTGTGGTGGTTAACCTGTTGGAATCAATGCCCTTTGAAACTAAAGTTGTTGGCAATAAATTGCTACTCACCTTAAGCCGGGCGCAAACTATAGCAGCCCCCCAATTTAATCCTGCTAATCTACCTGCTGTTATAAAAAATACCAACTCCATCGTGAGTTCTTTAATACCCGAACAAAATATTAGCGGATTTGATTTTAAACGGGGAGATAAAGGCGAGGGTCGTATCCTTGTTTATTTAACAAACCCAAACACCATTGTTAACTCAAGGCAAGAGGGTGCAAATGTTATCATCAATCTTTTAAATACTACTTTACCCGAAAATCTAGCTAAAAGACTCGATGTATCAGAGTTTGCAACCCCACTTAAATACATAGATACAACCTCTCTTAATAATGAAACCACTATTACGGTAACGATGCAAAATGATCTTTATGATTATTCGTTGTTTCAATCAGAGGGTTTGTTAACAATTGAATTTAGGCCTTTAACACCAGAAGAAAAAGACACTCTTGAAAGAACACGCGTAAAATATGTCGGTGATCGATTATCTTTAAACTTCCAAGAAATTGAAATACGCAGTGTGATAGCCATTTTGGCTGAATTTACCGGCCAAAATGTAGTGGCAGGTGATGATGTAACCGGCACCATTACCTTAAAATTGGATGATGTACCTTGGGATGAAGCCTTAGATTTCATCATGATGACCAAAGGTCTTGAGAAGTTCGAATCAGGTAATGTCACCTTAATTGCGCCTGTGGGCAAGATAAAAGATTATAAACAACAACAAGAAGAAACAGCGACTGTTATTGAGCAACTGGATCCCTTGGTAACTGAATACATCAAAATAAATTATGCCAGGGCCGAAAACTTTAAAAACCTGCTTAACGGACTCGATACTGGTCAATTTGGTAGCTGCGGGGTTAAAGGCACAACAGGTACTAGCTCTTCTTCCGGCTCATCATCTCCCCAAGCCATGCAAAGTGCCGGTCAAGCAAGTACTCAAGGCGCTACCAGTCAAAGTAACAGTAATGCCGGCAAAAATGATGCCTTTAAAATATTGTCTCCTCGAGGCTCTGCTGTTGTTGATGCAAGAACAAATACTATAATTATCCGAGAAACCACAAAAAGACTGGAAGAAGCAAAAAAACTGATTCGTAAACTGGATATTCCTGTTCGCCAAGTTATGATTGAGTCAAGAATAGTCATAGCGAGTAATCGATTTGCAAAACAATTAGGTGTCCGGTTTGGCATTGCCGGTAGTAAGATTGATTTTACTAACCCTGCCACCTCCGGAAATGGCGTAAACAACCCTATCAATGGAACGGCTGTTGTTGACAATGCCTTGGTTGCTCTTGGCACTAGCAATCCTTATGGTGCCTTAGGCATGACATTAGCCAAAGGCGCTGATTATGTTCTTAACTTGGAACTATCGGCTCTGCAAGATCAAAATAAAGGTGAAATTTTGGCTAATCCAAGAGTCATGACCACTGATCGTTGTACCGCTAAAATTAAACAAGGCCAACAAGTACCTTATCAAAGTTCAAGCGCCAATACCGGTCCCAACACTCAATTTGTAGATGCTTTCCTTGAACTGGATGTTTTGCCACAGATAACGCCAAGTGGTAGCATTGCCATGACCTTAAATATCACCAAAAATGAACCTCTACCTACTTTAACTATTAATGGACAACCCCCTATTGCTACTAGGCAAGTGGAAACGAATGTACAAGTCATGGATGGAGAAACCGTCGTATTAGGAGGGGTCTTTGAAGGTACATCAACTAGTATCACGAGTACCGTTCCCTTTCTCGCAGATTTGCCAGGCATCGGTTTTTTGTTTAAAAGGACAGACGATCTCGATGATAAGAAAGAATTGTTAATTTTTATTACTCCAAAAATCATTAAAGACAATGCAGCCAGCAATTAATATTGATTCGTTGAGCTAAATAGGTGCATAACCCTGCCCTTTTTTATGATTTAATCTTATAATGCTACAATGAGTTAAGCAATTCAGGTTTAACGTCTTTCAATTGACTATTCTCGAAGCATAGCCTCACCAATTGATCATTGAGAATAGTATCCTGATTGTTAATGAGCAACAATACGATCACAACCTGACTTAAACGATGGCCCTTCGTAGAGCTATCAAATTTTAATTATCCCTTATATGGGACGTTTTTAAACCATCAAGGTATTTTGATGACAAGATCAGAAAATATATATTTAGTAGGCCTAATGGGGGCAGGAAAAACCACAATAGGCCGCCAATTGGCGAAATCGTTGACTGTACCATTTTATGATAGTGACAAAGCGATTGAAGAAAGTACCGGAGTTGATATTCCAACCATTTTCGAATTTGAAGGTGAAGAAGGCTTCAGAGATCGCGAACAAAAAATGATTCAGCAACTAACAAAGCTTGAAGGCATCGTATTGGCCACAGGTGGTGGCGCAATTTTAAGAGATGAAAACCGGCGCTTGTTAAAAGAAAACGGTTTTATTGTCTATTTACAATGTTCGGTAGAAAGAATATTGGAGCGTACACGAAGAGATACGCAACGACCTTTGTTAAAAACAGATAACCCTAAAGAGCGTATCGAAAACCTGTTTGCAGAGCGTGAGCATCTTTATTTATCCTGTGCCGACTTCATAATTGATACCGGCATTATGCAAAGTAAAGCGGTTGTAAGCCATATCCTTGAAGAATATAGATCAGCAAACCGCTAAATGAAAAAAATACAAGTTGAATTAGGTAACCGCAGTTACCCGATTTATATCGGCTCTGATCTTTTAAACAAACCCGAGCTTTACACACAACATATCAAAGCCAAACAAGTACTTGTGGTAACTAATACCACCATTGCTCCGTTATATCTGGATAAGGTTTTAAAAAACCTGGTTAACTATGATGTTGAAACAGTCTTGTTGCCTGATGGCGAGCAATTTAAGACTTTAGAGTATGTCACTCACATATTTGATAAATTATTAGCCAGTAAATTTAGTCGTAATGCGACCTTAATTGCCCTAGGTGGCGGGGTTATTGGTGATATGGGCGGTTTTGCCGCGGCTTGTTACCAACGGGGTATTGCTTTTTTACAAATACCCACCACAGTATTGGCTCAGGTTGATTCTTCAGTGGGTGGTAAAACCGGCGTCAATCATCCTTTAGGAAAAAACATGATTGGTGCTTTTTACCAGCCCCAATGCGTTATCGCTGATGCAGATGTTTTAGATACCTTGGATGATCGTCAATTATCAGCAGGTTTGGCTGAAGTTATTAAATATGGCTTGATTAGGGATAGCGAGTTTTTTGAGTGGCTAGAAAACAATATCGAGAACTTGTTAGCCCGAGATAAGCAAGCACTAGCATATGCCATTGAAAAGTCCTGCCTCAATAAAGCCGAAATTGTCTCAGAAGATGAAACCGAGACAGGCGTCAGAGCTACTTTAAACTTAGGTCATACCTTTGGTCATGCAATTGAAACGGGCTCCGGCTACGGCACTTATCTGCATGGCGAAGCGGTAGCGATAGGCACCTGCCAAGCGGCTGATCTATCCAGAAACAAAGGTTGGTTGACCAACTCAGACGTAGATAGAATTACCGCACTTTTTAAAAAATGTAATTTACCAACCACGCCACCAGAACAACTCGATTCAGATCGATTTTTAGAATTGATGGCTGTTGATAAAAAGAATGTAAACGGCAATATAAGATTAGTTTTATTGACTAAAATTGGCGAGGCTACATTACCAATTGACGTAGAAAAAGACCTCTTACTACAGACCCTCTCAAACTATGGCAGAAAGTGATACCTTTCCGTATCATGAAAAAAAACCTTGGCTTAATGAAAGCAGAGGTTTAAATGCGTTAAAAAGTCAGGAGAGAACCCGTAAACTGGAATTAATTACTCACCTGCTTGCTAACTCAGAACAAGCACTGGTTGTTTGTGGTCTTGAAAGTTTGGATAAAACAAACTTTTTAAATGACTTAAAAAATAAACTAATTTCTTGTATTTATAGTCAAGTTGAAGCAAAAGAAAATTTAACGTTTGACCAGATACAAGAACAAGCGGTTAATAGTATTAATCCAAGTAAGAAACCTGAAAAGAATGCACGCGTTTTATCAATTGGCTTTAGTCGCTTTGAACATCATCATCAAAAATTAGTATTAGTTATTGATAACGCGGGGCATTTAGCTCCCGGCTTAATAAATACCCTCATTAACTATGCAATCCAAAGTCCGTTTTTACGCGTTATTTTTATTTTAACCCATGATGAATTAGACCTTAAAAATAACACAGATTCTGCTTTACTGGATTGTTGTTTAATTGAAACCGAAAGTCATTTAAAAGAAAATAGCGACAGCGACTTAATTGATCACATAGAACTCGCCAGTCAATCACAACACAACATAAACGAAGCTATCACTGAAAATCACTATCTTGAGTCTCAATTAATTCCTGGACACATGCTCTATAAAATTCCTGCAAAGGAAGGTGTCCGAAAAAATGACCATTCACTAAAGATCCTTATTGCTGCCGTTGTCGGTTTAATAGTTTTGGCATTGGTCACTCAGTGGTATAGTGCCTCAAAATACAACCTTAAAGATAATTTAGATACAATAACTGTAGAAAGCAATTCGTCGCAACCTGCCCTGCCTATAGCAAAGTAAACACATCAGTCGTTGTTTGCACAAAACTATAACCGTGACCTGACAACATTAAACTTATTTTAACCTAAACATCAAAACATAATGACAGTCTTAAAAAACGACACTTTTATAAGAGCTCTTTTAAAACAACCTGTTGATCGTACACCGGTGTGGATGATGCGTCAGGCAGGCAGATATTTACCGGAATACAGAAAAATAAGAGAGCAGGCAGGCAGTTTTTTAAATCTCTGTACAAACCCTGAGTTAGCCTGCGAAGTAACCATGCAACCCCTGCGACGGTTTGATTTTGATGCGGCCATACTGTTTTCAGATATATTGACCATTCCCGACGCAATGGGTTTAGGTTTATATTTTACTGAAGGCGAAGGCCCTAAATTTAAACATCCAATAAAAACAGCCGCCGATATAAACAAACTACCGATTCCTGACCCTGATATTGATTTGCGTTATGTCGTTGATGCGGTTCGGTTAATCAGAAAAAACCTGCAGGGCAGCGTGCCGTTGATTGGCTTTTCCGGCAGTCCTTGGACACTTGCCACTTATATGGTAGAAGGTAGCAGTAGTAAAAGCTTCCAAAAAGTTAAAAGCTTGATGTATGAACAACCCAAGCTGTTACATGTCATGCTTGATAAACTGGCGCAATCAGTTGCTGCATATCTTAATGCCCAAATTGAGGCTGGCGCTCAAGCCGTTATGCTATTTGATACGTGGGGCGGCATGTTAACGTCTGAGGATTATATTGAATTTTCTTTGTATTACGCCAAACAAGTCAGGGCTTTGCTAAAAACTGATATTGATGGTCAGCAAATACCCACTATATTATTCACCAAGGGCGGTGGGCTTTGGCTGGAAGCCATGACTGATTCCGGTTATGATGCCCTGGGTCTGGATTGGCAAACCGATATCCAAAAAGCGCGAGCCAGAGTCGGCGACCAAGTGGCTTTACAAGGTAATATGGATCCTGTTGCACTTTATGCACAACCTGACATTATTGTCGAAAAAGTTAAAACCATTTTGCACAAATACGGCAAGGGTTCCGGACATGTATTTAATTTGGGGCATGGTATTTTGCCGGATATTAACCCGGATCATGTCAAAGCAATGGTCGATGCTGTTCATGAATACAGCCCACAATATCATCAATAGGATTAAATTATGAAAGTATTACCCCGTTTTTTAACCATCAGTTTGCTTGTTTTTAATGCCGGCGTTAATGCTGAAGATAAAGCAGTTGATATGGTTGTCTATAGAAGCCCGTCTTGTACCTGTTGTGGTAAATGGTTGGAACATATTAAAAGCAATAACTTTAATGTAAAAGATATCGTTACTGAAGAAGTTCAGACAATAAAGAATAAGTATGGCGTCACAGCTGAAATGGCATCCTGCCATACTGCCATAGTCAATGGTTATGTTATTGAAGGACATGTGCCTGCAAACGACATAGAGAAGCTATTAAAAACCAAACCAAAATTGGCTGGAATAGCTGTCCCGGGTATGCCAAAAGGTACGCCCGGTATGGAAATGGGCGGTGTTAAAGATCCCTACAACGTCTTGAGCTTTAACAAAGATAATCAATACGAAGTTTTTAGTAGCTACCAATAATTAGTCTGCGTGGACACAAGAGCTTTGCCCACCATTTATCCAGCGGGATAACTTAATGGGTGGGTACCGCACTTGTGCCCACGTAAAATATAAATTTATATGAATGACTATATTACTTACCAGACTCTTCGCTAAACACGCCAAAATCCATAATCCGTTGATAACGGTTTTTTAACAAAACATCAATATCTTGATGCTTTAACTCTGTTAAATGGCGCGTTAAGGCTTCTTTTAAATTTAAGCTGATAATCTTAAAGTTACGGTGTCCGCCGCCCAATGGCTCTCTAACCACTTCATCAAGAAAGCCTTGTTCACGGACGCGGTCAGACGTAATCCCCATCGCTTCAGCTGCTAATTGTGATTTATCAGCGCTTTTCCATAAAATGGATGCGCAGCCTTCAGGTGATATCACTGAATAAGTGCTGTATTCAAGCATGATTAAACGATCACCCACACCGATAGCTAACGCACCGCCGGAACCACCTTCGCCGATAACAGTGCATAAAATGGGCGTTTTAAGCTTGGACATTTCAAACAGGTTTCTGGCAATCGCTTCACTTTGCCCACGTTCTTCTGCACCAATACCCGGATAAGCCCCCGGTGTATCGATTAAACAAATAATCGGGATTTTAAAGCGCTCGGCCATTTTCATGATACGTAAAGCTTTACGATAACCCTCTGGACGTGGCATGCCAAAGTTGCGATAAATTTTTTCTTTGGTATCACGCCCTTTTTGATGACCAATAATCATTACCGGTTGATCATCCAGTCGTGCCAAGCCGCAAACTATTGCAGGGTCGTCAGCATAAGCTCGATCACCATGTAACTCATGAAAATCAGTAAATATATGTTCAATGTAATCCAGCGTATAAGGACGGCCTGGATGACGAGATAATTGTGAAATCTGCCAATCAGAGAGATTACTAAAAATGGATTCAGTCAGTGCCTGACTTCTATCTTCTAGTTGCTTAAGCGCACCAGAAATATTTATTTTATTATCAAACTCAACATTACGGAGTTCTTTTATTTTCGCTTCTAATTCAGCGATGGGTTGTTCAAAATCGAGAAATTTTAGGTCCATGGAGACAACGTGATCTAAGCAGTGAGTTTAAAGTGTAGATTTTATAGAAAATCAGCAATTAATTCTAAATTAATTCAGTTTATAATTAATATCACACCCGTTATGTGCATATTTATAGTAAAATCTTTTCAAATAATGCCAATTAAGCCCACTAGTTGAATGCTGCTAGCTTACTGGGTACGCTGTGCCGAACCCACATCCACCCACATTCCAAGCTTATGTATACCATTACCAAAGAAGTTTATTTTTGTTACGGGCACCGATTAATGAATCACCCCGGAAAATGCCGCAATTTACACGGCCATAGTGTCAAAGCGTCTATCTCAATACAACAAGACCAACTCAATGACCAAGGTATGGTCTGTGATTTTTCGGATATCAGAGATTGCGTAGAAGCGTTTATCGATAACACACTGGATCATAATTTTTTGCTGCATAAAAATGACCCAATAATCCCGATGCTCGCGGCAAACAACGAGCGCTTTCTGGCGCTTGATGAACACCCGACTGCAGAAGTATTAAGTAAAATGATTTATCAGCACATCAAACATGCCGGTTTCAATGTTTCCCAAGTGGTTTTATGGGAAACCGCCAGCGCCCATGCCTGCTACAGCGAAAAATAACCAGCGATGAGCTTTGTTAATCCGGTCAATAAATCCTACTGCCTGGAACAACTCTGCGAATCCAACTACCAAAAACTGCTACAGTTAATCCCTGATTTACTGACCTTAAAAGGCTCAGCCATTGGTCTTGCTGCGCATAATACCAACCTTCATATAAGCATTATAAGCAACACGCCTTATACTATGACCGTTGAACTAAGTCATTGTTTTAATAAAAATCGGGATGATTTTATGGCGCCAGCGGTTCATATCAGGCTTTATTTGGATGCGCAACTGGCAGAAGTATTAAATGATCACGCCCGCGACAGAGTCAATCATGTTTTTAAAGACCCAAGCCTGAGCAAAGAAATCATGAATTACAAATGGCGCTTGAATTATTTTTTACAAAAGTGGCTGGATCACTGCTTAAAAAAAAATTATCAATTTAATCAAACTGCCGATTATGCAACGATAAACTGATATTAAGGCTACATCTATTTCTTAAATGTTGGGCAACGATGCGCTTTTACCCAACCTACCCCGCTTTACCAACAATCAGCAGCAGTAACTCCGTTTCCGGCAACACCTTTATCTCCTACGTTAAAGTACCGCATTTATCTTTAGACTGGAGACCTTGTAGCACTGCAATCAACGTATAAGTGCTGGACTTTACCGCCGATGTTATCGTGTAATAAGTAGTCCCCCAAATTTATCGGGGCCCTACATATACATTTTTTTCAATAAAATGACGCTCCATAGTATTTGCATATACTAATAACGTCCCTTTAGCATCCAAACGCCGGAACTTCATAACACTATCTTGATACGTAGGATAAGCAATACTAGCCAAAATACCCACGATAGCGACGGCAACCATAAGCTCAATGCTTTTTGTTTATTCACAATGTCTTCTATTATCTACAATTTAATCTGAATAGTTACCTCTGAGCTTTAAAATCCCAGAAATATTTGATTAGCCTTTATTGAAAAATCTCCCACCATGATTGACGACCGGTAGTGTCAGATGATTTAACCTCTTCCGCTCCTTTAATAATACTTGAACTGCCTGAGGTGGCTGCACCGCCAGTTGTTTCCGTTGATGAAGTTCCATCGCGCAGTGTCGTGGTGGTTGTGGTTGATCCATCACCGTTGTTCACGACTATTGTGGTGGCATGTGTGCCATCTGCATAATTGATTGTCGTGGTTGTTGTGCCGCCGCTTTTGGTTGAACCGCCGGCGGTTGTAGTGGTGGTTTTGCTTAAGACAGCCAAACCAGATGCAAAAACACCATCTGTGGGATCGGCTGACCCAGTTGCTTTTGTTTTTGCAACGGCATCAGAAATTGTATCTTCCGGGGCGTCTGCTACCCAACCAGATTTTCCGTAGCATTTACCATTGGGATGATGCCAATAGATAGTATATTCAGCAAGCACATAGGTCTTGAAATCTGCCGCTTTAACTCGCCAGCCATATCTGGCACGCTGACTGTCACTCATTGTACCGCTACCAGTTGTACCATCACCATTTATAATAGTACCCGTATTACTAAAATTAAGCTCAAGTGAGGTAGAAGGCGTGGTATCTTTGATTAGTTGAATAGCCAAAGCCCCATCGAAACGCTCACCATTAGGTCCTTCTAAGCCCTTGCTTGTTGGTTGATTACTTGTTTTACTCCCGTACATTGAACCGTCAGTATTAACGTAAACAACGCAACTGTAAACGGTTGGCATCAATCCCGCGCGTGCACTTCCTTCATCACCCCACCAATCTTTAGATTTAAAGGCCTCTAGTGGCAGATTCAAAATCAAAGTGCCGACATTAGCGCGTGTATATTTAGGCAACCCCGCCAGCAAAGTAGAGGCATTGGTCTCACTAGCCAGGTTTTTATAAGTTTTGACGCTATCATAAGTCAAGCCGCCTACAGATATTTTGGCCGCCGGATTGAGGTACTGATTCATTACCAAAACTATGAAATTGGTATTTGAGTCGGTTATTGCATTAGATAGATTGAATTTAGCATCACTAGCATTAAGCATATTGACCCCAGTAACATCATAAATATCATCGTATTCGTGTACGTGGAGTTGGCCATGTTTATTATTGGAGAAAGGCCCCAAGTAGTCTCCCGTTATGGTTGACGTAGTCGTAGTGACAGTGTTACAAGTGATGGCTTGGTTTTTTTTATTACTTCTCGAACTACCACAATTACTACCAGTGACGTAATTCTTCATGTAAGTGTAGCCACTTGAAAAACCATTGCTCGTTTTACAGTAGGTGGGTGATATGGCATCTAATTCTAGCTGAACATCAGATGTTTTTACGCACACAGTTTTGGTTTGGCTGGTAGTTGAAGGCGAAGAGGTTGTGACGGTAGTGCTGTTACCATAATAGTAATTATCAAAGTCAAAATGTCCGCCAGAAACACCGGGGTCATATACTGTTGTACCTGCATTGGACATTGTGTCAGGATGATAGGTATAGAGCGTAGTATTATAACCAGAAGCTTCGACAAATGAAGGTTGTGATGAAACGCCGCCCATCTCACCGCCAGGTCCCACCACCGGTTTAGCAACAGGTATGCAACGATAAACGTCAGTTACAGTGCAGCCAGTGCTTACTAAATCTGAGCTGTTAAATGCTCCGTCTTCGTTTAAGTCAAAAAGAATGCTAGTTGGGGAACCACCGGTGATCATGTCCAATTCATACATCCAGTTGCTGCCATTAGGTAGTGTCGCATTAACGACAGCCGGGTTAGCAGTAAGAAAATAGAAACGGCCATTTTTTTCAAATGGCCGCTCACCTGCTACCCGTTCGCCCATGGGTAAGGCAACTTTCCAGCCATAATGATTAGGGATGCCAGCAGTCCAGTTAGGGTCATTGGCGGTAATGGTGCGGACATTGCCAGTGCCATAAGTATTGGTAGCAAGAGTTTGAGTGAGTAATGCACTATTGGCTGCATAGGCGCTTGGTCTATCCCAAATTCCGTAGGCATAATACACGGTTGTGGCATCGCTGGTATCACCAGTAGACAGAAGTTTCCCGGTTGCAAACGCCACCATTGCGCCATCTAAGTGGGCAGTAACAGCGGGTGCACTGGTTATTGGTTGAACCGGATTCGTGGTAAAAAGAACTGATACTGAATAGTTACTAGGTGTGTTGCTGTTGAGGTCGAATTTAAATAGATGCCCATCAAGATCGCCCGCATAGGCATAATCAACTTTGCCATCACTATTGCTATCGAATAATGTGGGAGTGGAAAGTCCGTTAGGGCTAACAGTCGTTCCGTAACCGGTGTCTATATCTTTGACCAATGCACCGGTGTCAATGTTGATAAGATACAAAACAGCACGACCGTTACCGGAGTTCATGTAACCGTTACTGACAATGGCAACGGCAGTGCCATCGTTTAATCGCGCAATGCTAGGAGTGCCATAGGTATAACCTAAATTAGAGTAACCAGTCGTTGCGGACGTTATTTCCCATTTAATTTTTTCTTTTGCAGCAGCCTCATCAGTCGCATTTGGATCGGTAACATTTAGAGCATAAAGTCCTTTTCCGCCAGCACCTAAGCCACCTACAAGGAACGTTTCGATTGTGCCGGACATGTTAACCTTAGCAATACTAAGTCCCCCATCAACAAAATATTGATGTCCGTAGGGAACGTTAGCGAGCAATTTTAAATTAGGTAATAACATGGATGGAATATAGGCAAATACTTCTGAGCCGTCAGTAGCATTAAAAACATGCAGCATTCCGTCATTTGCACCGACATATATACGTTTGGTACTTGCGTCATGATAATAATAAGTCAGCGTGGAATGGAGAATGTCGCCTAGTACATTGGTGCGTTCGCGGTAAGTGCCGGTTCCAGTGGGTGGGGTTTCATTTGTGCGGTCACCACGAACATAATCGAGTATTTTTTGTTGTTCTGTAGTTACAGAGCCTAAGTCGGTTTTTTGGGTTCCAGTTAAGTCACTCAATCGAAAAGGAATAGGAATACCGGTGGCATTACGCGTTACAATTTTTCGACTCGTGGTGTTAGTTATCACCAAGGCATCTAACGTTGACGCGGCAGTATTTGGAGCCCAAGGGCCGGCACTACCTATCACGCCAAGGTTGCTTATGGTTTTGGCAAGAACATCACCACTCCACGTGTCTTTGTCGTAATTTATTAGATAAATAAATTCATTACCTGATAACAGACTGGGGTTTGATAATGCGGGGCGCGTCAGCCAGCCAGTAGGTTGGGAGTTGGGTGTGAAAGAGGGAAAAGAATAACTGTTAGCACTAAGAATTATGCTGAACAGCAGGAGGATTTTTAAGATATTCATGTTTGCCATCCTGATGAAATTAAAGCAAATCGGTTTGAGAATTATTGTACGTTTTGGGTTACGTTAAATCATTGCGGGGTCAGAGCCGCTGTAATCTATTTTATGAACGATCTGGAGTTTAACTTCGCTGTTAGTATCAGCGCCCCATGCAGTTACGGTTACACGAAAAGTGACTATAGTGCTTCCGCTTAGAGCAGGGGCTATCATTTCGATCACATAACGGGGGACTTGGGTGATATTTGAAAGTGAGCCACTATAAGCGATGCCTTTTGTTACCCAGTCAAAACTGGTGGAATAAAATTCAGGTGTGACGGTGGAGCTATAAGGACATAAACCATTTGCGCAGCTCGTAATTTTCTTATTAGTGAGCGGTTGTATGGTTGTGGGGACAGCAACGCAATGGTTACTGGAAAGAGGGGCAGGACATAATGTGGTGACAGCTTCGCGTAACGCTGATTCAGCTGCCTGGAAAGCTAGGTTTCTATTACGCATATTAGCCGCCATTTTTTCTTCGAGCAAACTGGATTGTATGGCGGTGACACCTATCAGCGTTAGCAATAGCAGAATAATTAAACTGATTATTAGGACTGCGCCGGATTGCTGTTGGACCATATTGCGTAACATTAGAATATTACTTCCCAGATGCTTGCATACATATAATTGTAATGAGCGGTGCAGAACTATAGGTATATTGTTCATTATATTCTCTGTGTTAAAGCAACCGGTTGCGTAAGGCAATCGTTGAAGTGAAATTACGCCGGATTCTGCCATCCCCAGTCGTTGTCAAGTTGACATCAATTGTCCGAACCGTTAACGTGATACGGATACTGACGACTTGTGCCATGCTAAGACCCACTGTCCCTGCTGGGACATAGTAGTTAGGTGTGCCATCAACATTAGTATCAGCTCCATAAAAAATCTGCATGTTTTCAATGCCTTCAATAACCTCTTGTACAGCGTCACTATTAATTTTTTTAAACAGAGCGGGCTGCCCACCGGCACCCATTTGAATGGAGTAGGTAATTGTTGATAAAACGTTAGCGCCGCAAAGTCCTCTAGACATTTTTATTATTACGGTATCTGATGTATTTAACCCTGTATCGTTTGTGCCTGTTATTGAAGTTGGCACAATATAGGTAAGGCACTCTCTGTAACCCGCACTACGAAGGTCTTTGCCTAAAAAATCCAGAGCAAAGCGGCCATTTTCCTGCAATCTGGATAAGTTTTCCTGCATTTTATAAGTTTGCTTGCTACCAATAAATATTTGTAGAATACCGCCCAACAAAAACACACCTATCAATAAAGCAATCATTATTTCAATCAGTGACAAGCCGGTTTGATATTGTTTATTTTTCATAAACTAAAGCTCGTTGTAAAACTTGTAATATCAGAAACGTCATCCTTATTGTCGTCACGATTTTCAGACCAACTGATAATAATGCTATACACGCCATCTTTTATTGATATGGTTCCCGTTCCTTCATTGGGCAGAGCTGAACTAATTGCAGTATTCCATTCAAAGAGATCATTTGCTGTCATTTCTGACGGACTGCATCCTGTTGAGTTCTTGCAACTTGCAATTGTCGAAGCAGTGCTTGTCGTGTAGGCGGCTATTTCTGCAACATTAGCTCGCATTCTGTCGGTAATATCATAAGCCAATTGCGTGGCTTGGCTACGATTGTAAGCACTTTGGTTGTTTTTTAGACTGGCTGCTTGCAAACCGGCCAAACCTAATAAGCCAACGGCTAATACCAAAACGGCTACCAGTACTTCAATTAACGTAAATCCGGTATTATTTTTCATACTCTTTAGTTTTCAGCCATAACGACTCAGGGGCAGGTAATTTTATTTTGTGTAGATACTCGACCTGTACTATTAAGCGCTATATTAATCCCTACATTACCAGTGCGTTCATCACAGATTTTAATGGTACCGGCTTGAAATGCTCCAGTTGATAACTGACTTTGCCCTGTTGCTATATATGAAATGTAATTAGCAACAGAGGTTTCTCCCACCATGGTCGTCGTATTAGCTTTATAAGTCTGAACCCTTAATAAGGTTTCAGTACTATTATCATAAGTTGAGTTATTATTTTGATCCGTAAAAATGATCCACCCTTGCGACCAGTTATTAATGGTCGTACAGGAAACACCATTTGTACTTTTGCAAAGGCTAACTCTTAAGTTACGCTTTATTGCCTCACTACGAGCATAATTTAGCGCAGTTACCAAATCATTAGCATAAGTCGTTATACGGTTACTATCGATAATAGAAGTAAAACTAGGGGCAGCCACGCCCATCAAAATAGCGGCTATGGTTACAGTAACCATCAATTCCAACAGGGTATAACCTGTGCTTCCTTCCGGTAGATTTAGCATGATAAGGTTAAGCCTCGTTACTTGTTTGTATTAATGGTGTAAAAATTTATTTTAAAGGCCGCAAGATATTATTCAATCAAAAAAACACCTTACCTTGGTAATAAATACAAAATATTACCTAGAATAATTGTAAATTATTCAAATAATTATGCCATAAAAACCATTTAAGAATGAGTATTTTAGAGGAATTAATTTTAGGGGGGGAAATAAGAGCTAGGAGCGGCTTTAGCCGCGATAATCGCAGCTAAAGCCGCTCCTACAAAGAGGGTGTGGAGACATGTAATAGAGTGTATGAGCTATTAAACCTGTTGCCCTTTGAGCTTGCCGCTTTGCAAGAAACAGCGCAGAGCTTTCTCTTTTAAGTTGTGTAGATACCTATGGTCTTTAGGGTTAGGACGCTGATGTTCAAGTCATCCGCGATGTTCTGAATCGTTTGCGCATTTCCTCGTCTGTAAACTTTTACCAAAGCCTGCTCTTTAAAGCCTTCAGAATACTTTATATTTGTTTTCATCTCTAATCTCAAATTTATTTTTTTAAAAAATTTGAGGGTCGAGTCGCCCAAAGGATCTTCCCCTTCAGGCGCTCACAGATCCGTACGTGAGACTCTCGCCTCATAGGGCTCTTCTTATTCATCGCCCTTTGCATATACAAAATCCCAATGTACAAACATCTTTTTCAGGCTTTCCCGGCAGCGCTTAAGCCAAGACCAAGCTTGCCGTTTATGCCCTCTAAGCCGTTTGTATTTAGTGCCTGACCGAAAAAGCCACTTTTCAAAAAAAATCAGATTAAAATTAAAAAATATTTTTGAAAAAATTTTCAGAGCCAGAAAAATCACTCATATCGCAGTTGACCAGCCAATATTCAGAATTATTTCTCCAAATCACAAATTCCAGGCGCAGCTTCCCTGTGGATAACCTTGCAGG
>JAPLRP010000019.1 GCA_026399095.1 Methylococcales bacterium
CATTCTGGCAACTTGAACACCGATTCTGGAAAAATCCAGAAAAGTGTTCAGCTTGAAACCAGAATGGGTGTTCAAGTTAAATCAGAATAGGTGTTCAGGTCGGATCAGAATGAGTGTTCAAGTTGGGCCAGAATATGCAGCTGGCAGCGCAAGCGCATTTTGATGTTATATTGCCATGGGGACAAACAAAACCATTATCTTTATTTTTATTATCGGTTGCTGAATCTGGCGAGCGTAAATCGGGCATTGATGATGTTGTTCTGGGCGCGGCAAAGGCACAAGAACGCGAAGATTTGGCAGGCTATCAAATCGAGCAAGAACAGTATGAAACGGAATTGGCACGCTGGAAAGCCGAAAGCGAGGCACAGAATAAAAAATCAGCAACCAAGAGTCAAGCAGCAAGCGATTTTGCAGCGGCGGCAACGCATGGTAACCCCAAGCCCAAAGCGCCCATTATGCCGTTACGATTTGTCACAGAACCCACGGTCGAGGGTTTATATAAATTACTGGCAGTTGGTCAGCCCAGCGTCGGGTTATTTTCTGATGAAGCCGGCCTGTTAATTGGCGGTCATGCCATGAACAGTGATAATGCCTTAAAGACGATGGCGCGGTTGTGTAAATTTTGGGACGGCGCTTCATTTGATCGGGTGCGAGCGGGTGATGGTAGCGGTAGTTTATACGGTCGTCGTCTGGCTATGCACCAACAAGCACAGCCTGATGTTATGGCAAAACTGCTATGTGACCCCATGGCTAATGGTCAAGGCTTTCTTGCCCGTTGTTTGGTGGCATGGCCTGAATCGACTATCGGGACAAGATACATTGATAAACTTGAATGGTCTGGAGATCGTAAAGAGTTAAAGCGCCTATTTGCTGTACTCATTGGGCTAATGCAAGCAGAGCCGCGAACAGCAATGTCAGAGCAAGAACTTGATCCGGTAGTGTTGCCATTAGATGACGATGCAAAACTAATGGCTATCGAGGCAATGAATCAATTTGAAACGCTTATGCAAAGTGGCAATGATTTATTTGAGATCAGGGAGCGCACAGCAAAAGCGGTAGAAAATGCGTGTCGAATTGCTGGCGTGTTAGCGGTCATTGATGACGGTATGGCTACGCGGTCAATCTGTGCAAAGCATCTTGCTCAAGGCTTAACACTTATTCAGTGGTATTTAAAAGAAGCGCTACGCATCCGAGGCGCGGCGGTTATATCTCAAGCTGTAAAAGATGCTGAATCATTATCTAAATGGTTGGATGAGCAAGGTCTAAGGGTTTTTAGATCAAGGCAGGTGCAAACACTAGGGCCTAGTCAGTTACGCCCAAAACCTCGCTTTCAAGCCGCTGTAAAAGAACTGGTCGATAATGGTTATTTACTACTCAATGAGCCAAACACCACCGTTGATAATGTAAAGGCAAAATTATCATGGCGAGTTGTTCATGTGGTTTAACCCGTCGGAATTACTAATTAAGGGAATCATACCCCCTGCTACTTTCGCTACTCTTGCTACTTTGGAGGTAGAGAGTAGCAAAGTAGCAAGAGTAGCAGACCCCTTACCAGTGAAAACCAATGATTTAGGTTTGGAAAGTAGCGGAGTAGCAGAAGTAGCACCCCCCGATAATCAAACCTTTGTCAGTTGCGGGAAATGTTTGGGCTTCAAATCCCATAACGCACATGGCAAGGGAGCGGGTTATTGTCTTCTTGGCGGTGATTATGGGCTATGGTCTGAAACACAGCACCAATGCACAAAGTTTGATGCCTGCGTCGTTATTCAAGATTATGTTGTTACCGTTGGCGCTGCAACAGTCACTTGCTATACGCCTAATGGTCAAGCGTTTGAGCTAGAAGCGAGAGACCCAGAACATGCTGCATGGTTACAACGAATGAACCCTAAACCACAAGGAAAAATAAAATGATAGAAAAAAAGATAGAGTTAATTGGAGAAGCATTTGGGGCGGCTATGTCTGCTATACAGGAAACACTTGGGGATGATGCCACTCAAGAGATTGTTTTTAATATTGCGCTTAATATAACAATGGCGCTTATGACTGGAAACGGTGAGGCTTCGTATGAAGATACGATAGATAATCGAGATCAGTTATTTAATGCGATAAACAAATATATAGAGATCAGGGCAAAGCCGGTTAGTAAAGAGACGGACAACATTGTAAGAGTTGCTTTTTAAACCACTAAGGAACAATCAAATGCAAAATGTTAAAAATGAAGTAAATGATACAAATGTTTTTTTTACAGAAAACAACGCTTGGCTACGAGATATTACTATTAAAGCCATTCAACAGGCGGGTGGCAATCCTAAAGAACAAGACGCGGAATTTATGAAGGCGCGGTTTGAAAAGATTATTAAGCAAGGCTTGAATGTTGAGACGCGAGAAACGGAAAAGAGAAACCAGCGGTTAATTAAAGAAAAGTTGTTAAAAGATAACCAAGACCTTGAACCAAATTATTTTTACGAAGTAACTGCTTATGTTGATGGCCATTACCGAGAAGAAATTGAAGATGATTTTGTATGGCGGTTATTACCAGCGGCTTCGGTGCGAGTGCTTATACATGAAGATGCTGATAGAGATTATGCGGTTAATATTCTCAATCGTATCGCTGGCGTAATGAGTAAAACAACAGACTGGCATGAAGGTAAAGAGCATCGTAACGCCTTGATTGAATCTTTAGACGAGGATGCCAAGTTATACGATGAATATATACCTTTCTAGGTACTAAAAAAAGCCGTCATAGGCTTATATGTTTATGACGGTGTCTTACTCAAGGATAAAAAAATGGCCTATATTAGAAAGTATCCAGCAAAACCTGTTAATGATGATGGTTTTGATTTTGAAAGGGCGTGTGATGAATGGCAAATACTCAGCTTATGGGACTCTCTACCCGATTGTCTAAAGACTACCAGACTTTTAGGGGAGGTTTTGCGGTTGGCGCAAGCATCACCGGATTTAGCGTTAAAAATGAATTTAAGAGGTTGAAGAATGGCAGTTAAAAAGAAAGAGCCTAAAATCAAATCTAGTCACCAAGTTATCGTTGATAAATATGATGATGAAGACCCAGATGAAGCGATTGCAAAAACACTTACAATGCCAGAAGTGGGCGCGGCTGGTACTATCAGAGGTTTAAACAATATCCATGATGTTAATGCCCTAACCAAGATATTGAGCCAACAAACAGCGGATGTTGTCGGTGGGAACATGACAAGACCCGAAGCCATGCTGTTAAGCCAAGCTCACACACTAGACGCATTGTTTAACAGTTTGGTGATGAAAGGTCTTAATCAATCGCACATGCCCCACTATGATAGTTTTTTACGATTGGCATATAAAGCACAGGCACAATGCCGATCAACGCTTCAAACATTATCAGATATAAAAAATCCATCCGTTGTTTATGCCAAGCAAGCTAATATCACCAATGGCAATCAACAGATTAATAACGGGGTATCTGCTCCACGTACGCAAGAAAATCAAAATTATTCAAACGAACTATTGGAGCATACCCATGGCGAACGGCTGGACACTAGAAAGAAAAGCGCGGCAATCCCAGTTAATTCAGAGCTGGCAGCCGTGGAATAAATCAACAGGCGCAAGAACTCCAGAGGGAAAGGCCATATCATCAAGAAATGCTCACAAGGGCGGCATAAGATCAATATGCAGAGAAATGAATGTATTGTTTCGTGACTATAAGGCCATGATGAAACAGTTTGAATGATTGGTACGCAAAACAGAAGTACGCAAAGAAGTACGCACGCAAAACCATTTATTAAGGGTACACTCTTATGTTTTTTGGCAGTATTTATTTAAATCTGACTGGTTTAAACCGGCTTTTTTTATGTCATTCCCAATCAAGCCCATGATTAAAGTGTACCCATAGGCGTACCCTTTCTTAGCTTTAAAAAAATCATATTAATAAAATCATAAAGTTAAGCAATCAATCCATGCTCTGCAAAAGAATAGGGAGCACCGTCACCAATAATAAAATGATCCAGCACCCGAATATCGAATAACGCTAGAGCTTGTTTCAGCTTTTCTGTGATTTGTTTATCAGACTGGCTTGGTTCGGTGATGCCTGAAGGGTGGTTATGGGCAAATATTACAGCTGCTGCATTATAATCCAGAGCCTGTTTTACTACTTCTCGGGGATAAACACTCGCACCGTCTATCGTTCCTTTAAATAATTCAGCGAATCTGATAACCCTGTGTTGATTATCCAGAAATAAACAGGCAAAAACTTCGTAAGCATATCCGCGTAAATGGGCGCTTAGATAAGCCTTGGTTATATCTAGACTGGTTAAGGCACTTCCGCGGTCAAGAATCTCTTTAAAATGGCGTTTAGCCATTTCAAGCACAGCTTGTAGCTGGGCATATTTAGCGCTACCTAAGCCATGACCCATGCAAAAGTGTTGTTGATCAGCATTAAGCAAACCTTTTAAAGAGCCAAAGTCGTTTAGCAAGTCACGAGCTAAATCTACAGCCGATTTACCGTGAGTGCCTGTCCGTAAAAAAATAGCCAACAATTCTGCATCGGTTAAGGCGTCTGAGCCTCGTTGCAATAATTTTTCTCTAGGCCTGTCTTCTGCCGGCCAATCCTTAATAGCCATTTGACGATTCTTTATGCGAGTTAAAATTAAAATATAGAAGAAATTGACTGTGTTTACCAGGAACCCCCTTAAAGATTTAAGCAGCTTAAAGAGGGATGATGCTCTGGACGGTGGCCTTGTGGCCAATGAAATTTGCGATCTGTTTGTTTAATGGGTAAGTCATTGATACTTGCATAGCGGCATTGCATTAATCCATTTTCATCAAATTCCCAGTTTTCATTTCCATAAGATCTAAACCATTCGTTAGATTCATTATGCCACTCGTAAGCAAAACGAACCGCGATTCGGTTGTTATCAAAAGCCCATAGCTCTTTTATTAAGCGATACTCCAATTCTTTTGACCATTTTTTGATCAGGAAATCTATAATCTGCTCTCGACCTGTAATAAACTCTGCACGGTTTCGCCATTGGCTATTGCTGGAATAGGCTGTGGCTATACGTTCTGGATCTTGATTGTTCCAGGCATCTTCAGCCATACGCACTTTTTGTATGGCTGTATCATGAGTAAAAGGTGGAAACGGTGGCCGTTCATCAAGATTTGTTGGCATTGAAAATTCCTGATTAATTCATTTTAGCTTAGGGTGAAAATAATCCTGCAATCTCATTATTTCTCACCGCCGGTTGATTTAACAAATGCGACAACCATGCTTCTGCTGCTATCTGATTTGTTTTTAAAATAGTATTCGGAAAAAAGCCAACGATTAAAATTAGCAGTGCTGGTGCACAAATTAGGGCCAGTTCACGAGGACGTAAGTCTTGTGTCTGGTTAATAGCGGCCTGAGTAATAGGGCCGAAAAATGCTCTTCGACTAAAAGATAGCATATAAGCAGCACTGAGAACTGCGCCTGCCAATGCTGAAATGCCCAAGCTATGATGAGCGGTTAATGCACCAATAACCAATAATAATTCAGCCGGAAAACCGCTAGTGCCGGGAACACCGATACTGGCTAGTGCAAACAGAAAGTAGAAGCTGGTTAATTTTGGCATTACATTAGCCAAGCCGCCTAAATGTATGGATTCTGTACTACCTAGTCGATGTTGAATAAACCCCGCTATAAGCATAAGTGAACTGGAAACTAGAGTGAAATTGAACAGTTGAAAAATAGCACCTTGGATGCCCTGCATGGTTAAAGAGGCAATGCCGATTATGACTAAGCCAACGTGGCTAATACTGGCGTAGGCCAGTAAACGCCGAAAATTGGTTTGTTGTAGAGCAATCAAAGCACCATAAATTAGGGTAATTGCGCCTAAAATACCCAATACCCAACTGTATTCGACAGCCGCAGAAGGTGCTAAAGGCATAGTAAATCGTAATATGCCATAGATGCCAAGTTTTAATCCGATTAATAAGGCCGTTATCTGAGTGGGGCCTTCCATTGTGACGGTGGGCAACCATGTATGAAAAGGAACTAAAGGGGCTTTAACTGCAAAGCCTAAAAGGAGTAGTCCGAAGACAATAGCTTGTAAATCATCGGGCAACTGAGTTTTCAAAAGTACCGGTAAGTTGAAAGACAGATCTTCGGGAAGGGTGCCACCCACATCAACAGCGTGATTCATAGCCAGTATAATGAACGCAAATAAAAGCGGGACACCGCCAAACAGCATAAACAGAGTATATTTCATTCCCGCGTTCCGACGCTTGGGACCGATGCCCCATAAGCCAATCAAAAAGAAGATGGGTGGTAATGTCAGCTCCCAGAATAAAAAAAACAGAACTGTATCGAGCGCAGAAAATATGCCGATAGTGATGCCTTCCAGAAACAGCAGTAAAGCAAAATGAAAACGTTGTAAATGTTGTATTGAATTCCAAGAGGCAGCGATCGTCATCAGGGTTAGCAATGCGGTCATGGGTAAAAATAATACTGAAATACCATCAATACCAATCAGAAATTCGATGTTTAAATTTGGTATCCAGGGATAATGCTCTAAAAGTTGGAAGTTATCGCCTTCAGAAGCATTAAATAATAGTAGCACTAGTAACGTCAGAATAAGTTCCAGACCAGCTATTACCAAGGCAATCTTTTTAGCCAGTTTTATGTTGCTAATAACTCCGGTTAAAATGGCGCCCAATAAAGGAAATAAAATGGTCAGACTGAGTATTGGAAAGCCGGAATTACTCATTTTGATTGCCCTTGCTTGGTTACCGCATCATTGTTGTATTGTTGTGCGCCATGCATGGGATAATGCTCGCCCAAGTCAGTTGCTTCCTGGTCTATAAAGTTCAACCATGGGGTTGAGTAAAAACCGGTAATAATAAGTAACGAGCAAATCACTACAGTTATAATGCGTTCTTTTCTGATGGGGTGGTGGATACTACTGTATGGTTGATGAACACGTTTGGGAGTTGCTATAAATATTTGTTGAAAGGCGCGGAGCAAGAAGGCCGCAGCAAGGACGTTCCCAATCAAGATGGTTATGGCTAATAACCAGCCATCTTCTTCAATTACACCTTCAATGAGTAAATGAGCGGCATCATATCCAGGTGTTCCGGGCATAACCATAGTGCTTAGGGCAGAGATTAAAAACAACAAAGCGATGGTAGAGTTGGTATCAAATAGGCCGCCTAGTCGGGGAATGAAAGCGGTGCGTGTTCGCTCATAAATTAAACCAACACTAAAAAGCATACCTGCTGTTGCAAGACCATAAGCAATGCACAATAAGAGACAACCCTCAAGACCGTATTCGTTAAAACTGAAAAGTCCGATAACCAACATTCCCGTATGACTGACAACAGCAAAGGCTATCAGTCTGCGGATATTAATCTGCATCAATGCCAGTAATGCACCATAGAGGATACTGATTAAACTTAAGGTCAAGACGAAATTAGCCCATTGTTCAGCGACACCTGGAACCAGAGGTAAAATAAAACGAATAACAGCATAAATCCCCAGTTTCAATCCTACTATAAAAATAGCGCTACTGGCCACCGTTCCTTGTTCCGCCAGTAATGGCAACCAGCCGTGGAATGGAAATAAGGGCATGCGAATTGCAAATCCAAAAAACAACAGTATAAAAATCAATACTTCATCATGCAAATAAGCATTGTTTTGTTTTAGCGTTAGCCAATCAAAGGTAAGAGCATGTTCCGAGTCAATTAAGCCAAAAGCAAGTAACAGAAAGCCTGCCAAAGTCATCAGTAAGCCGCTTCCCCAATATTGCAGTAATAAAGTAATTACCCGCTGCCTGTTTTGGCCGGTTCCTGCATGGGTATTTAATAAAACCACCGGAATTAGTTCCAGTAAACACCACAGCCAAAACTGCATAAGATTTAGAGTTACAAAAGCACCGATTAAAATGCCTTCATAGCCAAGTAAGCAGGCAATAAATAACCGATCTGTTGAATGTCGGGTAATTAATGTATATACCAAAGCCATCAAGGTTAAAACAGCTGTTAATGGGATAAATAAAATATTTGCTCCATCAACACCAGTGCTGTAACTAAACCAGCCTAATTGAACTTGTTCGGCGAGATGAATGCCAGGATTGCCAGAGTCAAAAATAGCTAATAAATACAAGCTGAGTATTGCCGTAATTAATGTTCCTGTGAATCCAAATCGGAGTGCAATTGTTGGAGAGCGGGAATAAAGGATTGCAATCATAGTTGCAAGTGGAATAAATGTAAGCGCACTTAATAGTGGAAAGGGTGCGGATTCTGACCAAAAAGTAATAGGGACTTCCATCAGAATCTCAAAATGCAAGTAACAATGTTATTAATACAAACAAGACCAAATAACGCGGCCTTAAAATTAATTGTTCAAATTTATTTGCACCTTGCCCAAGCTTTCGACCAAGATGTATGGCGTCTTTTCCTATACCGCGCAATACGAAGCGATCTTCGAACCAATGTACCAAGCTTGCAAGTAATTCAGTTAGTTTGCCAGCCAAGCCGCTACTCTGGGCAAATTGATCAGCGTTATTGTCCAGTCGGGCTCCTATTATTCTTTCTTCTAGCTGTGCGAGTGACGATATGGTTTTAATTGCAGGAGCAGGAGCACCCATAAATGGATCAATAAAATGATCATCAAAATAGTTTAGGTCGTGTGCCAGTCGGCGAATAGGCCTTACTAATGTCCAATCAGTTATTTGATCAAGCCAGAACCTTTGTAGTGAAGCCATGTAGAGCCAATGAAATTTTGCAATCGCAGGCGTGACTGGTTTTATGGGATTATCCATTACCTGATGCATTAGTGATGGCGCTGTTAAAAATAAATAACTTCGAACTATGGCATGTGCACAAAGATGCCACCTTCCCAGATCCCAGAAGCCTAAGCCACACTCCAGAAACATCAGTCCGATTTGACCCGAGGTAGCAAAAACCAAAGAACTTTTTACATCAGTCTGTGTCAGGCCAACAATAAAGCTGTAGAGGGCTGTCAAGGCACCTGATGCAATCAGTATGGACATCGCTAACGGAGCCTGTTCAAAAATAGGTTCCAAAAGACAGACGAGATAAACGCCGGCATGAATCATTATGGCACCGTAAAATATGGCGCTGGATGGTGTTGGACCTTCCATTGCTCTTGCAAGCCATGGTGTAAAAGGCAGTTGGGCTGATTTTGCCAGTGAAGCAATTGTAAAGCACAGGGAAATTCCGGTTGCTTCATTCGAACTCAGTTGTTCAGAGAGTGCATTTAAATCGTTCCAGTTAATACTGTCTGCCCAGCTATAAGTAAAACCGATTCCCAGAATAAAACCGGCATCGCCAATACGGTTGGTGACAAATACTCGGGTTGCATTAATGCTGGCAACCGGACGATTATAGGCGTAGGTTATCAATAAATAGGAACAAAGTCCTGCTATTTCCCAGCCAAAAAAAGTACCCACTGCATTTCCCGATAATACCAATAAGAACATGGCTGAAGCAAAAAGGCTCAAGATAAAGAAAAACCGATGGAATCCAGCCTCTCTATGCATATAGTTTGTTGAAAAACGCATTATGATAAGCAGTAATATAGAAAATAAAGCCGCCAATACAACATTGAAGCCGGTTGTAATAAAATTGACTGAAATATTTAAGGAATCGCTGCTTAACCATTGTCCAATTTGCAAAGAACCGGTATTTTCTTGTGTTAAATCGGCGGTCAGTAATACCAGAGCAAGCAGGCATGACATGCTGATAGCCCAAGTGGCTATAATGGCTGTTTTTCCTTCGCTGGCTTCACCGTTAAGTAGGCCTGATAACTGACCCATGCCGATAATTACGGCAGCGATAAAAGGCAATAAAGGAACGAAAACAACTAACGCATCCATAATTTATGCTTCCAGTTTTGGCTGTTTTATCAGCATGGGTGGAACGGGCAACGTTTGATTACGGTAACAATCGTGTGAGTTGTCTCTGACAGGAATGTCTTTGACTTCTGTTTGCCATAGAACAAATCCTGATCCCGGTTCAAATATAAATATCTCACCACTTTCAGGATCTTTGGTGCTTAAATGAATCCAGCCACCTGCAATCAGCTCCCGTAAGCTTTCTTGGTCAGCGTAAATACGTTCCAGTACAGATGTTTTTGCCTCAACCACTAGTTGTAAACGCATGGCTTCATGAATTTCAACCATTTGTTGAGGTAGGCCGGTACGTAAATCACTGCTGGCTCCTTCCATGACACCAAAAAAACCAGTGACGTTATGTGGCACTTTAGATCCACAACCCAAACGTTCATTATTAACAGTCGAAAAATAATATTCAAGGTTAATCCCTGCACCAACCGGAGCTACTGCAAGCAAAATACCTTCTAATATTTTTCCTTCAGGGTCTTGGGTTGGATCATAAGAAATAAGGAAGACACGGCGGTCAAAAAAAGCACCTTGTGTCAGTGATCTTCTACCGACGACTGCTGAAGCATTGGTAGCATGTCCCAGTTCAGGTCGCGTCTGAGAGAAATCAGTTGCTCGTTCTTCGATGTGTGCCAAGGCTTCTTTTGGCGTTGGCTTGCGTGGCGCGGAAGCAAGTCTGCGGCAGCGCTCATGGGCTGACATACGCTGCGCATGTCTTAATGCTCGTTGCAGGTTTTCAAGATTGCTTAGTCGTTCTTTTGGAACGTCTGTTAAATCAAACCAGGAAATAGCCTCATTACAGGTGTTATGTTCAGCTCCAATAAACCATGCGTCGGCTGGAATATTGATGTCCTGTTCAGCTAAAATTTTGCGGATCTCAGGACGATTTGCCATAGCAGCGAATACTCGCGCATTAGGGCCGCCATGACGACCACTGCAAGCGCCACAGTCATAAGCGGCCAAATGTGGATTATTCTGACTGATGGAGCCATGTCCCATTAGGACGACTATTTCTGAAAAGCCGGAAGTCAAACCCGTATTACGAAGTAAACCGGCAATGCGGGCGGCCTGTTCATTATCCGTAAAACCTTGTTTGGGATGGTCAATAGAAGGGAGTGTCAGCTTATCGATTGATGTAAAACTGAGTTCGGTTTTAACTTCTGGGGAAATCCATTCAGATATTTTTGTAAGTAGACAGTGTTGATATTTGGGTAGTAAGGATTTTGCTAGTAGTCCTATTAACATCAAAGGTGCAGTCGCATCAATCAGAGGATGTGGCAATAATAAATTGCGACGAAATCCATGATTTAGCCAATTAGTAATCCATTGATTTAACTTACGTCCACGACTATGGTTGGCTAGGGTCTCTTCGCTGCCTGTTCGCGGTACTTCATTAACTTCATGGCTGGGCGTTATTACAACCGGGCACAAAGCAGTAACTTTGCAGTCATCAAGGCCTTTGTAATTCATGGCGACACCAAAAAAACCAGCCGCGCCCAAGGTTTCAATGGCAGGATTGAACTCTTCAAGGTGACGACGAAAACCTTCTTCGCGGTCATCCATACAAAATATGATTTGTGACTCAGGTCGATTTTCGCGGATAGACCAGTGACCACGATTGTGATTAGCTCGAAGTGCCTGAAAAAAACTTTCTCTATAATTTAGTTCGTAGGCATACAACCATATCTTACAACGTTCAGTGACGTTAAACTCATCCAGCAGAGTCAATATAGCGTGCAAGTCATTTTTTGTTAGCGTTTGTACTTGTTTATCGTCTAGGCCCAAATGTTGAAATAAACGAAATAAACGCCAACCACTTTTATGTACAGTATGACTAACGCTGTTTTCAGTCATAGGACTGCACTGCCAAGTCCAAATCAGTTCAGCAAGCTGTTGCCATTCGGCGCGATTATTTCGATCAGGATCTGCTTGAGTAATTAATGATTCGGCTAATTGACCTAAGTATTCCGGTAACTCGCCTTGGTACAGCCATCTACGTACTGTAAATTCGGGTGTATTTTTTCGGAAATAAGATCGTAGCGAGCTAATATTAGCCTCAATTTTCCATAAGTCTGTGCAGATTTGATTGAGCCATAGCCTGTCCAAAGTGAGTCGAATGGCAAGATAGTCGGCCAGTGTTGGCGTTACATTATTTGCACTTTGGTAATGAGTATGGCGTTGTCGCCAGTTAATGAGTCCCGACCAGCCAGGCAATTCAAGGGCGAGTCTTTGTAGATAACTTGTCCATTTAATAGCAGGTATTTCTAACTGACTGAGTTGGAGAATAATGTTATCAATGGGATCTTCAGGTAATTCAGATATTATTTTTTGCCAGTTTGGTAACTCATGTAAAAAAGGATTCGCATCATAAGTTATGGTGGCTCGCCATCTGGCGTAAAAACTTAAGTAACTGTTATCGGATGTGTGCCACGAAGCTACACCTTCATCCATTGCTGATGCACAGATTCGAATCAATTGCGGGCGAACAGAATCGAGTATGTCAACGCCGCATAATTTAAGGATAAATCCGCGTAATGTGATGGTATAGCCAACTTGAGATAATAAGTCTTCCAGTGCTGAAGAGTCATTTGGAGGCAATGGCTGTTTTTCTTGTGCTATATCTTGATATGCTGATAACCATTCTTCAGCTTGCTCTAGGCATAAATCAAGCATTGCCTCTGGATGAAGCACTGCGTGCTGCAAATCAAGTTTGCTAAGGATAGTTTCCCAAACCTTTTTGATAGTAAGTGCTTGATCAGTATTGTTGGCAAATAACAGGCTACGAACTGATTCTGGCACATCCGGTTGTGCAGCATCTAAAGCTCCTAGCTCATTGGTATGCCAATTTAATTGACTAATGCTGAGGCCTTCCAACTGATATAGCAGAGCGATAAGATAAATATCATTTCGCTTGATAATACGACCTTCCAAGGTGCAAACAGATTGATCCGGATTTAAGTTCGGACATTTTGCCAGTGAAGAACTTAGGCCGCTTTTGGTGATGCGTCCCTGCTGATAATAAAGACGGCTTTGCGCTTCAGGCAGATAAGCGAAAATACCTGTTAAGGCTTCGTATTCAGCTAATGCTTCTTCAAAGGGAAGGTGTTGAAATCCATGTAGGGTATTGTGGTGTACAAAATCGAGAATGGGCGCTTGTCCTGGTAGAACATGGTCTAAACGATCTAGGGCAGAGATGATTAATTCGCGGCTATTGGCGGGGTGTAAAAATGATTTTTGCATGATCAATTTTATAAAAGCCGTTGACTGATTTGGTTATTAATTTGAGAAATCGTCGCAGCTGACAGGTCAATTAAAGGTGTGGGCATTAGGCCAAATATGATGATGCACGAAACCAGTAATCCAGCAGCAAGCAGTTCGGTCGTATTAAGATCGGCAATGTGTAGCATTTTTGATTTTACCGGGCCGGTTAATAATAGTCCAATAGTTCGCATAGAGTAAGCTGCACTTATTAGTAGGCTCAAGCTGAAGAACACCATTAAGCCGCCCCATTGCTGAAAACCACCAATTAGAGTATTGAGTTCAGCAACGAAGCCAATTGAGCCGGGCAAACCCATTGCCGCTAGTAATGTTAAGGTCATAAGTAAGGCAAAGCGCGGCATAATTTGCACTAGTGAGCTGTAATCCTGAATATTACGAGTGTGTGTGCGTTCATATAGCAAGCCAGCCAGTAAAAACATGGCTCCCGCAATCAATCCATGAGCTGTCATTTGTAATACTGCACCGGTAATCCCAATTTCATTCAAGGTAGCAATACCTAATAAAACAATGCCCATGTGGCTCAATGATGAATAAGCTATCATGGCTTTTATGTCGCTTTGACGCCAAGCCAATAAACCGCCATAAAGCATCCCGAATAGCGAAAGAAAAATAAGTACGGGCTGAAGGGCATGCGCAGCCTCGGGCAGCATGGTTACAACTCTTATAAGACCATACGCTCCCATTTTTAGTAAAATGCCTGATAACAAAATACTGATCGGACTAGGTGCCTCAACATGAGCTAGCGGTAGCCAGCCGTGCAATGGGAAAATAGGCATTTTAACGCCAAAGCCACATAAAAAGCCGAGCAGAACTAAAATCTGTTCAAGCCTGGGCATGTCTCGTGCTGCCTGATGCATCGTCGTCATCAAAGACCCACTGTGCTCAAGGTCATACTGACTAATCGCCAGTAAGCTAATGAGCATAAAAACCGAACCGCCCATGGTGTAGAGTACAAAATTTAGACTGGCTGTATGGCGGCGCTTACCACCCCAGCGACCAATAAGAAAAAACAGCGGAATTAAAGTGACTTCCCAAAAGACATAAAATAGCGCCCAGTCCTGTGCCAGAAAGACACCTAGCATGCCAAATTCAAGTAGCAGGATGCAAATGTGGTAGCCCTTAATGTTACTTGAAATAGAAAAAGAAGCCAGCAAGGCAATGGAGGTCAGAAGTGTTGCTAAAGCGAGCATAGGCAATGATATTCCGTCAATTCCCAATGCGTATGCGCTGCCAAGATTAGGATTAAGCGGAAAATATTCGCTGAATTGAAGTTCGGGATTTTGTTGATTATATAAACTGACTAACCAGCAACTTAGCAAGAAAGAGAGGGTGGAAAAAAGATTAGCAATGATGCGGATTGACTTGTAATTATGGCTTGGAGTAAAAGCTAAAAGTAAAGCTCCCGCAGATGGAGTCCAGAGTAGTAGGCTAAGAATTCCCATAATATTTCTCCTTTAGCCTAATCTTGTCCTGATGTTTACTATGGTGACAATTATACGGTTAAGCGTTAAATTGGCAAGGTTTAGAACATTAAAGCTCATTTATCGGACTTATCCTGCTAATTGGATTGCTAATGTAGCATACGTAATAAAAACCAAGCTCTTTACTGTGAATTTAAATAGTACTATAATGGTACACAATTATTTGGAGCAATTATGTTACGGTTAAGTAAGCTAACGGATTACGCAACAGTCATTTTGAGCTTTATGGCCAAACATGATACGGATGTTCATGCAGCTATGGAAATAGCGTCAGTAACTGGTATTGCGCTACCGACAGTAAGTAAGATTCTCAAGCTTTTGGTTAATGCCAAGGTTTTGATTTCTACGCGCGGCGCGAAGGGTGGGTATACCTTAGCCAGAGCCCCGGAAAAAATTACGGTTGCCAATGTTATTGGTGCGCTTGAAGGACCGATTGCGTTAACCGAGTGTAGTATCTCCCTGCAGGCCTGCGAACAGGCCTCGGGTTGTGATATACGAGGTAACTGGAGCTTGATAAATCAAGCTATCCATAATGCTCTAGAATCAGTCACGATAGCCGATATGATTAAACCAAACCATGCTCAAGACCAAGATTGGAAGCAAGAGTTTTTGATCCCTGTCGCCAGTTTATATCGTTAAGCAGAATATTTGTCTGCATTTATTATTACGTCCTTGTACTTTATAGAGAATTTTTATGTCAGCAAGTGCACAAGAAATCAACAATCTAATTAATCAGGAATACAAACAAGGGTTTGTGACTGAATTGGAAACCGATACATTTCCGCCTGGATTGGATGACTCGGTTATTCACAAGTTGTCTAAGATCAAAAATGAGCCCGAATTTATGCTCGAGTATCGGTTAAAAGCTTTTAGGCATTGGCAAACATTGAAATCGCCGGAATGGGCATTTGTAAACTTTGATCCGATAGATTATCAATCTATTAGTTATTACTCCGCACCTAAACGGAAAGAAGATGGTCCAAAAAG
Source organism: Methylococcales bacterium (assembly GCA_026399095.1). Classification (GTDB taxonomy): domain Bacteria; phylum Pseudomonadota; class Gammaproteobacteria; order Methylococcales; family Methylomonadaceae; genus Methylobacter_C. Next base: position 15,635 of record JAPLRP010000019.1, read on the forward strand.
CCTGGATGAAATCGATCCTCAAGTCTTGGAGGCCTATAAGAAACTAGGCATTCCGTTGGATGAGCAAGAACGTTTGGCGGGTATTGCCGTTGATGCCGTTTTTGATAGCGTATCGGTGGCCACTACTTTTAAAGGTAAGTTGAAAGATGTGGGTGTTATTTTCTGCCCAATTTCAGAAGCCTTGCGAGATCATCCAGACTTGATTAAGCAGTATTTAGGCTCGGTCGTACCACATACGGATAATTATTTTGCCGCTTTAAATGCAGCGGTATTTACCGATGGTTCCTTTGTCTATATTCCTAAAGGTGTGCGTTGTCCGATGGAATTGTCAACTTATTTCAGAATTAACGCCGCCAATACCGGGCAATTTGAACGTACTTTAATTATTGCCGATGAAGGTAGTCATGTCAGCTATCTTGAAGGCTGCACCGCACCTATGCGTGATGAAAATCAACTACATGCGGCGGTCGTTGAATTGATAGCGATGAAAGATGCGGTGATTAAATACTCTACCGTGCAAAACTGGTATCCCGGTGATAAAAATGGCTTGGGTGGTATTTATAATTTTGTAACCAAGCGTGCTGATTGCCGTGGTGATAATTCCAAGGTGTCGTGGACACAGGTAGAAACCGGTTCGGCAATTACTTGGAAATATCCCAGTTGTATTTTGACGGGTGATAATGCGGTCGGTGAATTTTATTCGGTAGCACTAACCAATAATTATCAACAAGCTGATACCGGAACTAAGATGATTCATATCGGTAAAAACACTCGTAGCACGATTGTTTCAAAGGGTATTTCAGCGGGAAAAGCTCAAAATACATATCGTGGTCTAGTTAAGGTTTTGAAAAGCGCAGAAAATGCGCGTAACTATACTCAATGCGACTCTCTTTTGGTGGGTGATCAATGCGGGGCACATACGTTTCCTTATATTGAAGTCAAGCAGCCTTCTGCTCAAGTTGAGCATGAAGCAACCACGTCTAAAATTAGCGAAGATCAGTTATTTTTCTGTCAACAACGTGGACTCTCAGCAGAGGATGCGGTATCCATGATCGTCAATGGTTTTTGTAAAGAAGTATTTAAGGAACTGCCAATGGAGTTTGCAGTCGAAGCACAGGCCTTGTTGGGCTTGAGTCTTGAAGGTTCAGTAGGATAAATTGATAAAATTTTTAATATTGGGGTGTAAAGCCCTTTAAATGAAACAGGTAAAATAGCATGCTTAGCATAAAAAATCTTCACGTTAGCGTCGGTGACAAGCCCATTCTTAAAGGAATTAATCTTGAAATCAATGACGGTGAAATCCATGCGATTATGGGCCCCAATGGCTCCGGTAAAAGCACTTTATCTCATATCTTGTCAGGCAAGAGTGGCTATACGGTAACTGAAGGCTCAGTAACCTATCAAGGTAAAGATTTATTGGAAATGCCGCCAGAAATCAGAGCGCGTGAAGGTGTTTTTTTGGCATTTCAATATCCGGTAGAAATTCCCGGAGTCAGTAATATTTACCTTTTAAAAGCGGCTCTTAATTCGATTCGTAAACATCATGGGCAGTCTGAAGTGGATGCGATGGATTTCTTGACTTTGGTTAAAGGCAAGGTGCGTTTACTGGAAATGGACGAGAAATTTCTTTATCGTGCTGTCAATGAAGGTTTTTCGGGTGGTGAAAAAAAACGTAATGAAATTTTACAAATGGCGATCTTGGAACCCAAGCTTTGTATCCTTGATGAAACTGATTCCGGTCTGGATATTGATGCGTTAAAAATAGTTTCGGAAGGCGTTAATTCGTTGCGCTCACCTGATAGATCATTTGTGATGGTCACGCATTACCAACGTCTACTGGATTACATAAAGCCGGATTTTGTCCATGTTTTGGCGAATGGCCAAATTGTTAAATCAGGCGGTGCTGAACTGGCACTAGAACTTGAAGAAAAAGGCTACAGTTGGCTGGAAGATGCTCAGGCGGCAGCATAATGACAACGGCACTAGCAAGCCCATATGCGGCTGAATACCAAACGATAGCCTCGGGATTGCCAGGGCAAGAACTACCTTGGTTGGCGGCGTTACGTAGTGAAGCGTTAGAGAAATTCTCAGAGCAAGGTTTTCCCTCTCTTCGTCAAGAAGAGTGGCGTTATACCAATGTTTCAGCAATCGAGAAAAAGTTGTTTTCGCCTGCGGCAACTGTTGCCGGAAGGAGTATTGACAAGGCTTGGTTGAAATTATATCAAATACAAGATGCATGGTCGGTAGTTTTGGTTGATGGTCATTTTTCCGCAGAACTGTCGGATTTAGATGAGCTGCCAGAAAATGTTTTGATTATGGGTATGACGGAAGCGCTGATAAAGCAGTCGGAAACCTTGGAAAAATATATCAATAAAGCGGTTAATGCTGAAGAACATGGTTTTATTGCTTTTAATACAGCGTGGTTTACTGACGGGTTGTTTGTTCAAGTCGCAGCTAAACAAGTATTGGCAAAGCCAATCCAAGTAATGCATTTATCTACTAAGCCAGAGGTCTTGACTGCTACACGGACAGTTATTGTTATTGATCAAATGGCAGAAGCTAACATCATAGAAACTTTTGTTGGCTTGGATAATGCTTATTTATCGGCGGCAGTTGCCGAAGTTTTTGTTGGTCAGAATGCAGATTTAACATTGTATAAAACTCAATTTGAATCTGAAAAAGCTTATCACTTTAGTGGTACTTACGTTAAGCAAGAGCGAGATGCGAGGTTTACGCATCATAACTTCGCTTTGGGTGGTTTGTTGGCGAGGTCTGATCTTCATACAGAGCTGGGTCAGGCGTCCGAGTGTGAACTAAACGGTTTATATTTAGGTGTCAAACGCCAACATATTGACAATCATACCCGCATTAACCATTTAAAGCCTCATGGCATAAGTCGCGAGCTTTATAAAGGTGTGCTGGATGATAGGGCCAGAGGTGTTTTTCAAGGGCGAGTAATTGTAGCGGAAGACGCACAAAAAACGGATTCGCAAATGAATAATCGTAATCTGCTGTTATCAAGCGACGCTGAAGCAGATAGCAAGCCTCAGTTAGAAATTTATGCGGATGATGTTAAATGTGGGCACGGGGTTACAGTCGGGCAGTTGGATGAAAAATCTATTTTTTATCTGCAGTCACGCTGTGTTGATGAAGAAATAGCACGTAATATGTTGACCTTTGCTTTTGCCAATGAAATGGTTGATAAGATAAAGATAAAAGAGTTGCATGATATGATTTTAGAGCAAGTGCTAACGCGCTTCCCTCAGGAAGGTGTTAACAAGGAGTGGTTATGACAGTATTTGATGTACAAAAAATACGCCAAGATTTTCCTATTCTTAAAGAAAAAATTCGTGGTAAAGATTTGGTTTATCTGGATAATGCCGCCACTTGCCAAAAGCCGCAGGCAGTTATTGACAGTATTGTCCATTTATATAGTCATGACTATGCCAATGTCCATCGCGGTGTTCATACCTTAAGTGTTCGTTCTACTGACAAATTTGAAGGTGCGCGGACTAAAGTCAAAGAATTTATTAATGCCGGCAGCGAAAAAGAAATTATTTTTGTTAAAGGCGCAACCGAAGCCATTAATTTAGTTGCGCAAACTTATGGTAAGGCCAATATTAAGCTGGGTGATGAAATAATCATTACGGCGATGGAGCATCATTCCAATATTGTGCCTTGGCAGATGTTGTGCGAGCAGACCGGTGCGATCTTAAAAATTGCCCCGATCAGCCAGCAGGGTGAATTGATATTTGATGAGTTTAAAAAACTAGTTAATGATAAAACAAAGCTGATTTCTGTTGTTCATATGTCCAATGCTTTGGGCACAATTAATCCCGTTAAAGAGATTATTGCTATCGCACATGAAAAAGGGGTTCCTGTGCTATTGGATGGTGCGCAGGCCATTCCACATATAACAGTCGATGTACAAGAGTTGGATTGTGATTTTTATGTTTTTTCTGCCCATAAGTTATATGCCCCGACAGGCGTAGGTGTGCTATACGGCAAACAAGCTTTGCTTGAAGCCATGCCTCCGTATCAAGGAGGTGGTGATATGATCCGTAAAGTAACTTTTGAAGAAACTGAATATAATGTTTTACCTTATAAGTTTGAAGCGGGTACGCCAAATATAGCTGATGTCGTGGGTTTAGGTGCCGCGATAGATTATCTAAATACAATCGGAATGGCTAAAATCGCGGCTTATGAGGCAGAGTTACTGGCCTACGCTACGGAAAAAGCGCAATCAATACAAGGTCTCCGAATAATTGGTGAGGCTGATCATAAAGGAGCCATCTTATCTTTTGTTTTGGATAAAATACATCCGCACGATATAGGGACTATGCTCGATAGTTTAGGTATAGCAATAAGGGCAGGACATCACTGCGCCATGCCTGTGATGGATTTTTATAAAGTACCCGCTACGGCAAGAGCTTCTTTTGCAATGTATAATACCAAAGAAGAAATTGATGTATTAATGAATGGGATAGAATCCTTGATTGAGGTATTTGGCTAATGTTTGATGATTTACGAGATCTTTATCAAGAGGTTATTTTTGATCACAATCGTAACCCACGTAATTTTCGAATTATTGAAAATTCGGATAAAAAGGTAGAGGGATTTAATCCGCTATGCGGTGATCGGTTGACTTTATATTTGCAAATGGAAGGTGATGTGATTGCTGATGCTAGCTTTCAAGGATCAGGATGTGCAATTTCCACTGCATCAGTTTCTTTAATGACTGAAATTGTCAAAGGAAAAACCGAGCAGGAAGCCGAAGAATTATTCAAAAAGTTTCATGAAATGACGACAGGTAAAGATGAAAATTTTAATCTCGAAGCAATTGGAAAGTTAGCCGTACTGGCGGGTGTGCGTGAATATCCTGCTCGGGTTAAATGTGCTACTTTGGCTTGGCATACACTGGATGCAGCGATAAAAAACGAGCAACAAGCGATATCTACGGAATAAGATTTCCTCACAAAATCAGTGCAAAAATATACAGGAAAACTGGCTGTACTTTATCAAGGGCAAGGAGATAGCCTGCCTTTTCAACGGCTTGCAGAAAAGCTAAACGTTCCCTTATATCAAGTTATTAATGATGATTGTCCGGAAAGTTTTTTTTTAACGTGGCGCGATGGTTCTTTAAAGCTGCTTGATAAAGAGCTGTTAAAAAAAGGTGGATTGGTCGTTGATATAGAGCCTCGTAACGGCGAGCAAAGATCATGGCCAGCTCCAAAACAAGGTCCATTGGCACAGGCTCTCGGACGAAAAACTCGCACGGTGATTGATGCAACCACTGGTTGGGGTCAAGACAGCCTGCATATATTCCGTATGGGCTATGAATTACTTTGTATAGAGCGTTCGCCGGTAATGGCAGAATTACTGTTTGATGGGTTTAGGCGTCTTGCCGAGCAGGATTGGATGCAAAGCCTTAATCTACAACCTCCTCGATTAATAAACGGTAACGCCATAGAGCTCTTTACTGCTTTAGCGTTTCAGCCGGATTGTATTTATCTAGACCCCATGTTTCCTCCTAAGCGAAAAAAGTCAGCATTGGCAAAAAAATCAATGGTGGTTTTGCGTGATTTATTAGGTGATGACCAAGATAAAGAAGAGCTTTTTGCAGCGGCAGTAAAAGCCGCTGGAAAGCGAGTTGTTGTTAAAAGTCCGGATTATGCAGAGCCTTTGGGAGGTAAGCCCAATGAGAGTTATCAGGGAAAATTGATACGTTATGATGTTTATTTTAAAGACTAAAGTTCGAGGCTAGAGCATGTCAGATTGGGTAAATGTAATAGATGAAGCTGCATTGGCAAATGGTGAAAATATTGTTATTGATATCGATGGAACAGATGTAGTTGTATTTAAAATTGAAGGTATTTTTTATGCGATTGAAGATGTTTGTTCGCATGATGGAGGAGAAATAGCGAGCGGTGAATTAGATGGAGATGAGATTGTTTGTCCGCGTCATGGTGCACGATTTTGTGTTAAAACGGGTGCGGTTAAATCTCCACCAGCCTATGAAGGGATAAGTTGTTTACCTGTGCGGATTGAAAATGGAAAAGTGCAGGTTAGGGATGATCGTTGGGATTAAGTTGTTTTGTAAAAGTATAACAGGTCAGTCATTATTGACCTGATTGTTACAAAATATAACCATTTGATTAATAAAGGTTTGAAGGCCAATATCAATCAAATAGCTAAGGCATTTCAATTAAAGTGTAATGTTGTTGGTTTTGGTGGGTTGATTAGTCTTTAACGCCAGATAAGCCAATAATTGACCAGTTTTCAAAATCAAGAGCACCTTCTTGATCATCGCCATTATTATACGTAATCCGACAGGCATACTTTTTATTGCTAGTAATTGTTTTGTCGCCACCGGATACGTTGATTTCCGCACTAATCAAATATTGATAATTACCAAGCGTCCAAGCGTTAAGTGGTTTTTCAGGAAAAACAATGGTCACATCAGGTCCAAGTTCAGATTTAATGTAATTATTACAGTGCATAAAGGCAATGTTGGATAAAGGAGTTGAAATGGCTTGTTGGCTTGATTGGTCTTTGCTATCAACCAGAAATAGATCTGACGATGCAACTTTATAAATAAAAGGCATGACGAGCTTATATTGGGTTAATAAAAGAGCAATTAAACCAACGACAAATATTAAAAAGCGGTATTTTTTCATAAAAATTTAATGTTGTTAATGAAATTAATAATTGAATATATAACAGAATTTTAACAGAAATCAATATATTAAACGTAAGTTAATTTAGAAAAAAAGTATTAGCGATTAGCAAAATTAATTTGGTAATGTTTTTGACTTGACAAGGCTAGTTGAGCTGGTAGACTGATAGCTCACTAAATTGACTTGGTGGCACTTTCCCTTAAAATCTTAAGAAAGAAAGTGAGAAAATGGAGTTATTTATAGAGTCCTAGTCAAACGACTTAGGAATTTGTTAATTTTTAGGAGGTAGAAATGGCAGCTACAACTGAATCAGTGAAAGCTGATGCTGCGGAAAAACCGCTGTTGAATGTAAGAAATTTGGTGCTCGGTTCATTAGTGTACATTATTTTTTACGGTTGGGTTCGTTGGTACGAAGGTGTTTACGGCTGGTCAGCTGGCTTAGATTCATTCGCGCCAGAATTCGAAACATACTGGATGAACTTTTTGTACATTGAGTTCGTTCTAGAAGTATGTACTGCAGGTATCCTGTGGGGATATATCTGGAAATCTCGTGATCGTAAAGTGATGTCAATCACTCCAAGAGAAGAGTTAAGAAGGCATTTCACTCATTGGACTTGGTTGGTATGTTACGCTTGGGCTATTTATTACGGCGCTAGCTACTTCACCGAGCAAGATGGTACTTGGCATCAAACTATTGTTCGTGATACTGACTTTACACCAAGTCACATCATTGAATTTTACTTGAGCTACCCAATCTACATCATTACTGGTGGTGCTTCATTCTTGTACGCTAGAACAAGATTGCCAGCTTACCAACAAGGTTTGTCTTTGATGTATTTGGTATCAGTAGTTGGTCCATTCATGATCTTGCCAAATGTTGGCTTGAACGAATGGGGTCACACTTTCTGGTTTATGGAAGAATTGTTTGTTGCTCCTTTACACTACGGCTTCGTATTCTTCGGATGGGCTGCTCTTGGTGTTCTAGGTGTTGTAAACATAGAAGTTCAAGCAATATCTAAACTTCTGAAAAAAGACTTAGCTTAATTTAAGTCTTGGCTGTAATAACTATCTCCTCGCTGTTTCGCCCTGTTTCAAGGCGAAACAGCAAAGTGGAAGATAGTAATTAATAAAAATAATTTAAATCCTTTAGGAGGTAAGCTATGAGCGCATCTCAATCAGCTGTACGTTCACGCGCAGAAGCCGTTAAAGTTTCTCGCACGTTCGATTGGCTAATTTTGTTTACATTGTTCTTTGTTGTACTAGGTGGTTATCACATTCACTATATGTTAACCGGTGGTGACTGGGATTTCTGGACTGACTGGAAAGATAGACGTCTATGGGTAACCGTAGCACCAATCGTTTCAATCACTTTCCCTGCTGCTGTTCAAGCATGTTTGTGGTACCGTTACCGTTTGCCATTTGGTGCGGTAGTTTGTATTTTAGGTCTTCTTTTAGGTGAGTGGGTCAACAGATACTTAAACTTCTGGGGTTGGACTTATTTCCCAGTAAACTTCTGCTTCCCATCAAACCTTATGCCAGGTGCTATTGTTCTTGACGTAATTTTGATGTTATCAGGCAGTTTAACTGTAACTGCTGTAGTTGGTGGTTTGGCTTACGGTTTGTTGTTCTACCCAGGTAACTGGCCAGTTATTGCTCCATTACATGTACCTGTTGAATATAACGGTATGATGATGACATTGGCTGACTTACAAGGTTACCACTACGTAAGAACTGGTACTCCTGAGTATATCAGAATGGTTGAAAAAGGTACTTTAAGAACTTTCGGTAAAGACGTTGCTCCAGTATCTGCGTTCTTTTCTGGTTTCGTAAGTATTATTATTTACTTCCTTTGGCATTTCTTCGGAAAATGGTTTGCACAAACCACTTTCGTTAACAGTGAAAATTTCTAATTAAAAGTTCTAATAATTAAAGAACTGGACAATTAAGATTGCCAGATATACTAATAAAAGATTCTCTATTAATAGAGGGGGATATAATATGAAAATATTAAAAGACAAGGTTGCAAAATTATCCTTTGTCGCACTGCTGCTCACTATGACAGCAGCGATGTTTTACACACCAACTGCATCTGCTCATGGTGAAAAGTCGCAGGCTGCATTTATGCGTATGCGTACAATTCACTGGTTTGATCTTAACTGGTCAAAAGATGAAGTGCCTGTTAACGATACAATGACACTAACTGGTAAATTCTATGTGTTTCAAGGCTGGCCTGAAACTGTTGATAAACCAGAAGTATCATTTTTAAACGTTGGTATTCCTGGTCCTGTATTTATTCGTGCAGGATCTTGGATTGGCGGTCAATTAGTTCCACGTTCAGTTTCTTTGGAACTGGGTGAAACTTATGAATTTAAAGTATTGTTAAAAGCTCGTCGTCCTGGTGACTGGCACGTTCACGCAATGATGAACGTAAAAGGCGGTGGTCCAATTATTGGTCCTGGTAAATGGGTAACCATTACTGGTTCAATGTCAGATTTTACCAACCCAATTACTACCTTAACTGGTGAAACTATTGACTTGGAAACTTATAATCTGAGCAATACTTACTTCTGGCATGGTCTTTGGTATGCTATTGGTTTGCTTTGGTTAGCTTATTGGGCACGTAAACCAATGTTTGTTCCACGTTCTATTGCTGTTGAAGCTGGTAAAGCAGATACTTTAATTTCTGGAACAGATAAAAAAGTTGCATTGGGTTTTGGTGTAGGTGTTATCGCTATCGTTGCTATGTCAATGGCATCAACTAATGATAAATTCCCTATTACTACTCCGTTGCAAGCTGGTTTATTACGTGGTATGAAAACCATTGAAATGCCGGTTGCAACTGTTAAAGTTAAGATTGAAGATGCGACTTATCGTGTTCCAGGTCGTGCTATGCAAATGACTATGACTATCACTAACAATGGTGACTCTCCAGTACGTTTAGGTGAGTTCAACACTGCTGGTGTTCGTTTCTTGGATCCTGAAGTTTCTGTAGATGAATCAGGTTATCCTGATGATTTGTTGGCTGAAGAAGGTTTGACTGTTAGCGATAACAGCCCACTTGCTCCTGGTCAATCAAAAACAGTTCAAGTAACTGCTTCTGACGCTGCTTGGGAAGTATATCGTTTAGCTGATTTGATATACGATCCAGATAGTCGTTTCGCTGGTTTGTTGTTCTTCTATGATGCAGCTGGTAATCGTCAAATGATTACTATTGATGCGCCATTAATTCCATCTTTCATCTAATGAAAAGATAACTAGATCCGAAAAGATCTAGTTAGGAATATAAAACCCCGTTACCTGTGAAGGTAGCGGGGTTTTTTTTTAGTAAGATAAAAGAAAATAGTTATCTTGAGGAAGCCCAATATATTTTCTTGCCCGCGAATGAGTATAAGTATTAACAAAGAGAGTTTCCGCTAGTTTCAGCAATGAGCAATGAATAATTCAAAGCAACATGGTGGCAGAACATGTCCAGATTAGTGTTCGGCGTATGTGTCTTTTAATTAATCAGTGATTAATAATTAAAATCAGATAGTAATAAAAGTGAAAATTATTGCTAGCTTAAACTCATTTTCAGTATTGAGAGTACCAGTTTCAGTTGAAATTAAGCTAAAGCAGTTACTGTAAGGTTTGTTAACTGCAGGTATTTTGGAAATAGCAGTTGCTATAAGGTCTATTGCAGCAAGTATTTTGGAAATAGTAGCTACTGTAGGGTCTGTTGTAGTAGTCTATTTTTAGCAATTGCAATTGCAATTGCAATTACAATAGCAATAGCAGTTACAGTAAGATTTATGGCTGCAAGTAATTGCAGTGGAAGCTGTTATTTAGGTAAGTCGTTTGATAGTAAGTTAATTCTTTTAGATGCAATAAAGAAGATATCTTCCAGATGGTTTACGATTCTAAGAATGTGTTTGGTAAGTTTTGATATATCAATTATGTTCGTTTTATTTTCACTAAATGAGAATGCCGTACATGACGTTTAACTGGAAAAGAAACCGGGATATTTTCTTTTTACACACCAACAAGTATGTTGGTTAGTAAGCACTAGTTTGCAATTGAAAAACCAGGCGTAAAAAAACCCCACTAGTTATTGATAGTGAGGTTTTAAATATATCGTAATTCTTATATTTAATAACAGCAGTTTAGCTTATAAAAGCATAAATTAGTTATTTATAATAGAACTAGTAACTTATATCGACGCTTACAATAAATCTTTAAGAGCTAAAAAAGATTTTTGAGCAGCCGCTAATTCTTCTTCAGCTGCTTTTTTATCGCCTTCGTTTACGTGTTTACGGGCAGATTTAAGTTTGTTATGAATCTTATCTCTTGCAGCAAATACTTTGTCGCTTGCATTGATTTCTTTGCTGGATGAGAGTGCATCTTTAATCAGGTCAGAAACTTGTTCAGCACTGTCGCCTTTTTTAAGTGCGTCTAAAGCCGCGCCAATTTTACCGGCAACTAAATCAATTGCTTCAGTTGGTGAATAAATAATTCGACCTGCATCAGCTTCAGCTAAAGTTGCAGTTGAGAATGTGCCCATTGAAGAGGCTATGGCAATGGCAAGAGCGGCTTTTTTTAAATTAATCATGTTGTTAACTCCTCAAGTTGATTTTTTTATTTATTTGGAAAGCTGTATTTTACTAATAGCTTGGCCAAGCTAAATAATACCATAATAACTATGGAAATTAGATAGTAAATGTAATGGCTTTGATATTATTAATTTTATATTGTACAAATGGTGCAATCGCTTATGAATTAAGATTTGGTCATAAGCGACATAACTAATTTATGATCTACTTTGGCGCTGATTAATTAATGAGCAGCGTCGTAGATTTTTTTCATTTCAGCATAAATTTCTAAGCCTTTGTTGATTTCTTCTAAAGCTTTGTCATTATGGTTTTCAAGAGCATCTTCACGAGCAGTTTTTAAGCTAGTGTTCAATTTTTGACGTAAACGTTCAGTTTGCTCATAACGGAATTCTTTTACAGATTGACGAGCGGCATTAATAGCATTAAGCGCTGTTTCACCATCACCGCCTTTGATTAGGGCTTCTTTTGCTTCTATCATACTTGCTTCAGTATTTTTTGCTGCTTCTAGAACGGCTGCATTTTTATCTTTATGTTCTTCAGCTGAAAATGCAGAAGAAGAGATAGCAAGCAATGAAGCGGCCATAACAGAAGAAAGTACAAATTTGTTCAAAAACTTCATATATTTTAACCTTGGTAATTGGGTAGATTGGATTTGGAATTAAATTAATATAATAAAATAACTGGCTTACTAATTAATTGACTAATGTCGTCGGTTATTTTAGCATAAAATAAAATACTTAATAGTACATCATCAATTTTCAATATCTATAAAAACTATTATGTAGTCTTCTTGGTTAAAATACATTTTACGATTTTAATTAATGTCTCTTGCAAGTCGGAACCCGATATCACCTGTTCGACTACTTGGTAAACCGCTATAACGAATAGATGACCGTAAATTGACGTTTTTACCAACCCAACTTCCACCACGATAAACCCGATATTGACCGACATCAGGGCCCTTTGGGTCTTTTTCAGGACTACTTTGATAATAATTGGGATCATACCAGTCTTGAACCCACTCCCAGACATTGCCATGCATATCATGGAGTCCCCACGCATTTGGTTTTTTAAGGGCTACTTCATGGCTGGCACCACCGTATCCTTCATCACCAAACCAAGCGTAAGTCGTTAATTCTTTTTGTTTATCGCCAAAATAATAAAGGCTTTTGCTGCCAGCTCTTGCAGAATATTCCCATTCAGCTTCACTGGGCAAACGAAATAAGTTACCCTCTTCTTGGTTATTTAAGCGTTTGATAAAATCTTGAGCGTCATTCCAGCTTACTTTTTCAACAGGTTTATAGAGAGCTTTTGATTTACTGGGATTACTTCCCATGATGGTTTCCCACTGTTTCTGGGTGATTTCCGTTTCACCTAGATAGAAAGGTTTTTCAATACAAACCCGATGTTGTGGCGACTCAACAGGGCTACTTTCTTTGAGATCCGTATCTTTACCCATCAAAAAACAGCCTGCTTCAATTTTAACGAAACGAATACCGGCAAAAGACTGATAATCTATTGCTACTGCTGCCGAACCGAAGCAGCTATAGGCAGCAAAGCCAACGACAACTTTTAAGGTTTTTGAATATTTCATATAGTCCCTTCTTTTAAAGTGAGATAATTAGATCAGTGTATAAACCTTCTTTATTATATAGAAAAATTTGGGTTTACCCTTTATTTTCCCTACATTGGCAGGTAGTTTTTAATCTTTTATCATTTTTATTTATGAATAGACTTTCTTGTATCTTATTGATGGTTTGTATAGTTATATTGCTCTTAAGTGCTTGTGTTAATTTGCAGCCGCTTCTAACTACTCGTTTAATGATGCCTAATGATTCAGATGAGATTATCAGCTTTGATGTAACTGAAGACAATGGATTCGTTCACGCGCTGTATGTAGTAAGAACTTCAAAAAATAGTCATCGAGCGATTATTCGTTATTCATTTTCTAAAGATGGTGGAGAGCATTGGACATCACCTAGTGATGTTGGTGATGAGATAAACCTTATTTCATATCAGGGTAACGATGTTCAGCTTGCTGTCGAGGGAAATAATTTAGTCGCGATTTGGCAAATTAAAGGTGAATTACCGGGCATGGGGCCAATGGCAAGCCGTTATTCACATGACGGTGGAAAAACTTGGTTTTTTGGTGAAAATCCGGCCGGCGATAATAATGGGGACCAAGCACATATTGATTTAATAGCTGATGACAAAGGAATATTTCATGTTGTCTGGTTGGCTGATCCTGAAGAAAACGGTCGTCAAAGTATACGATATGCTCGCTCTCTTGACGGGGGAGAGCATTGGCAAGCGAGTCAGAAATTAGATGACTCTACTTGCTCATGTTGCTGGAATACCCTGGTAGTTTCATCAACGGGTGATATAAATGTATTATATCGAGATATGCAACCGCGTGATATGGCATTAATGCAGTCTACCGATCAAGGTGAAGCTTGGCATCGCATTAGCACTGTTGGTGACTTTAAATGGCAATTTGATGGTTGTCCGCATATCGGTGGGGGCTTGGCAAATGCCGAAGGTGTTTTTTATAGTAGTGTGTGGACCGGTTTGGAAGGTAAAGCCGGGTTATATTTTCTAAAGTCTGGCGATAATGGAAAAGGATGGAGTGCGCCCGTGCCTTTAGGCAGGATGGCAAGTCATAGTGACATTGCAGCCAACAAAAATAAAGTCGTGGTGATTTGGGATGAAATAGATCAAGAGGGTTCAAGTGTTTATTCCGCCAAATCTTTGGATGGCGGCACTACATGGACCACACCAAGCCGTTTGTCATCAGTGGGTAAAATGGCAGTTTTCCCGCGTATTGTTTCGACAGCGCAAGGTTTCTTGGCAATGTGGACAGAAACTCGAAGTAAACAACCTGCTCAGTTGATGATTAAAATACTTGATTAACGATGTAGAGAGTGTAAAAGGCTATTTCTGGTTTTGCAGGAACTAAATAATAGATATAAAAAAATGAGTACTTATTTTAAAGCAATTGAAGCTTACCTTTTTACTGTGTATTATGTTGTGTTGCATTATATAATGAGTCGTCTAAACCACCGTCAGTTTACACTTACATTCATAAAAATTATGACTAACTGCCAATACAATAAAAAAAATAATCCACTGGTTCGTGGGCTTGTCCTAATAATGGCTTTAGCTGTTCCCATGCCATTGTTCGCTCATGCAATTATGGTTCGATCTGCACCTGAGGCGAATGCCACGCTTGCCGTTTCTCCAAAACAAATAGATGTCTGGTTTAATGATAAAGTCGGCACGGAATACATTGCTCTTGCAGTGATTGATAGTAAAGGCAAACGCGTCGACAATAAAGATGTACAGCAAGAAACCTTTGATCAATCCCATCTTTATGCCACTGTGCCAACCTTGGTACCTGATATCTATACTGTGCGTTACCGTGTCGTTTCTATCGACACACATATCGTTACAGGAAAATACCAATTTACTATAAAAGCCCCTTGATTATGAAATATAGAAATATTATTACCTGGTTATCAAGTTTATTACTGGTTGCGGTGCTGCTGTCTGCATGCGATAGAAATAAACTGGGTACGCAGCCACAAGTTCCCGATTTAAATAGTGTTGGTTGTTTGATTACCAATGATTTCTATGCCGTACATCTTAGTGTTTATGTCAAAACTTCAGTAGCTATAAAAGATAGTAGTGATAGGGCCGCTTTACTAAGACCTTATTGTCAGGAGCTTCCTAATCCCGGTAAAGTTTTCTTGGCGGCTGATTTAATTGACCGTGATATTCGTAAAACTCCTATTGGTATTCGCGTAGTTGAGCTTGAACTTGTTGGTCCGGATGACACCAAGCCCGAAGATTTTAAAGAGGTAAGCACCATTACCGAGGTTGCGCCTAAAATGTATACTAGGGGTGTGGTCGAAGCTCAGGCCGATATTAATAAAAATGGCTATTACGCCATGTATTTATTAATTGGAGGTGATGAAGCCATTTCTGATGAAGATAAAATGAGAATTGCTTTCCATGTCGGTGGTGATCCTGATGCTTTACCAAAAAAGACAAAAATGATGATTGCTGGTGGTGTAGTAGCGCTGTTCATTATACTCATTGTGGTTCCGGTTTGGATTCATAAAAGACGTAAAGTTAAGTAGTTGAGAGCAAAAAATCTTAATGATGAGTAAAATAATTGCAGTTATTTTATTGGCGAGTTACGCGCAGTTCAGTGCTGCACACGACCCTGGATTAAGTTCGGCTGATCTAGTTATTAAAGCGCAAGCTATCGATGCTAAAGTTACCTTCTCTTTGCAAGATATCGAAGCGTTTGTGCCTATGGATAGCGACTTGGATGCAGAAGTAACTGCAACAGAGCAGGAAGCATCAAAGCCCGAAATTGCTAAATGGGTTATGCAAGGCGTTCAGGTTATGGAAGATGATCAACCCGTCCAACCGACTGATAAGGGTGTCGTTACTTTTGACCAGAAAAATAATGCTTTTATTGAATTTCGTTATGCGCAAATAACTGCTCAGAAAATTACATTTCAGGCAAATTTCCTAGATAAATTACCCGCAAATCATAAGCAGTTTGTTACCATAAAAGATGAAGCAGGGCTGGGTCTGGGTGAAAAGATGTTATCTCGATCTGATAATTCTATAGCGCTGATAATCCCTGTGGCAGATAGCACAAAAGAGGCAAATGAAGCTAATACAGCAAGTCAAAAATCATCTATGTTTAGTGAGTTTTTGCTCTTAGGTATTGAGCATATTCTCACGGGTTACGATCATTTGTTGTTTTTATTATCGTTACTTATTGTTACGCGTAGTTTCTGGCCGGCTTTTAAAATCATTACTTACTTCACTATTGCCCATTCAATTACATTGGGATTGGCAGCGCTTAATGTTGTTGATATACCTGCTTATATCGTTGAGCCATTGATTGCGGCAACTATTATTTATGTAGCCTTAGAAAACATAGTGCGTGGAGAAAATCCTAAAGGGAGGGAATGGTTGGCTTTCTTTTTTGGTTTAATACATGGCTTTGGTTTTGCAGCCGTGTTACGTGAAATGGGAATATCTTCTTACGAAACAGGCATTGTGGTTCCCCTGTTTTCCTTTAATCTGGGCGTGGAGTTGGGGCAAATTACAGTTACTGTGATTGCTTTACCTATTATTTGGCGGTTGCATAAACAACCCAAAATAGAACCCAAGCTGACGCCTGTTTGCTCGGTTTTAATTGCTTTAGCGGGCGGTTATTGGTTGGTAGAGCGCACTTTATTGAGCTAAGCAATAATCCCCATTCAAACTCAGTGTCGTTTCTTAGGAGTAAAATTGGGTGGTTAAAGTAAGAAAGAAAAGATTGATCAGATTATTAAACTGCTTTTATTTCTGGAATTTTGACAATTCTTTTTTTAACCATTCATTCAAAAACGACTCAATTAGTTATTGAGTGAGTTGAAAAGTAAACCGTTGAACGGCACGCTGAGTTACAGCGACGCCATTGACAATTTTTTCTTTAAACTTCCATTGATTAATTGCATCCAATGCAACTTCATCGAAAATATCTTCCGGCTCTGAGCTGACAACCTCAGCTTTATCAACAGAGCCATCTGTTTGAATAGTAAATTCGACTTTAACCCAGCCTTCTATATGACGGTTTTTTAGCCTTTGAGGGTAATCAGGCGATACCCGAAACAAGGGTACGACACCAGAAACTACCGTTTTGCTATCATCTTGCCCGCTACCTGCCGCTTTTGTGGTTTTAGCGTTAACCATTGAGGTTGATGAGGCAGAAGCTGAAGGTGCAGCAACCGGCGTAGAAGCAGGAGCGGAGGGACCGGGTACAAATTTGGGAACAGGAATGGCTTCTTTGATCTCGACAGGTTGTGGTGCCGGTTTTTTTATTAGGGTTGGTTTTTTAAGCGGCTTTACTGGTTTTACGACCGGTTTAGGTTTAATCGGTTCTTTTTTAACCGGGGGTGAAGGCGCCACTTCTGTCACCTGTTTTTTTTCAGCTGACCCTAGTGTTGATAGCATTGCCACTTCCATCAGTACAGCGGGTTTTTTGGTTTCAGTAGCGGGTGTATTAAGTAAGTAAAGCGCTAAGCTCACATGTAAGGTCACCACGACCATTAACAGCATAATTGCGACTATACGTGATTTCTGCTGCTGTTGTAATTGATCAATGTTCAGATAATTACAATGCATAGGTTTTGATAAAGGCATGGACATGGATACTATTGCTCTAGCTGATATAACTTAAAAATTAACGGTAATAGTGCCGCGTACCATTCTCGGTTCAACGGGATGCTTCATAATACCATACTGCGCATCGGTTCCGGCTGGATAGCGATAGTCATAAGCGTAGGCAATATCATTGGCGGTCGAGCCAAAAATATTAAAAAGGTCAATTTCAACTTTGAATTTCTTGTGTTGGTAACCTGAGCTTAGATTAACTATGTTGGTGTCACCCGCCCAATAGGAGCCTGATTCGTCCAAAGGTACATCGCCAAAATGGCGCAGGCGAACCGAGCCAAATAAGCCGTTGGGTGCAACCACTGTGGCGCCGGTAGTGATAACACTACCTACCGAGTTGGGTATGTAGCTATTGGTTGCCCCATCCGGAGTTTGAGCAAAGTGCGCAGAAGTAAAGGCAAAGTCGGCATCCAGCGTTAACCATTCGGTGGGCTTGTAGTAGTTGGTAAACTCTACGCCGTAACGTTCAGATTTTCCGTTGACTTCAGTGGTACCTGCATCTCCCACAAAAACCAGTTCCTGATCACTTTCCAGCCACCATAATGCCAGGGTACTATTGAGGCCCTGAATAGCACTGCTGCGAATACCTGTTTCAGCACCACGAGAAGTGGCCATGGGAGAAATGCTGGCAGAGTTGCTTTCTAATGCAGAGCCCTTGGTTGGATCGAGTTGGATGGTGGTTCCCCGCGCATCGTTGGAGTGGTAACCGTAACCTGCATTGACAAAATATTCAGTTTTGTACCAGGGGCCCAGTATCAGGCTGAGCTTTGGGCTGAATACAGCTTGACTGGCGTTACCTGAATTGGCGGCATTGATGCTGGCCGCGATAGTCGGGTTGATATTCGTTAAGCCGTTGGCCAGCACAGTGACGTCATTATTAATAAAATCCCCTCTTAATCCAGTAATGGTGCGTACTTTTTCATGCCAATAGGTTTGGTTTTTAAAGTATATGCCGCCCGTACTTTGACTGACATCGTTGTGGTTGACGGTACTAAGATATTGCCGGTTAACGGTATGATCCAGGCCGACATTCATTATGTCATCATAACGAAATTGCAAGCCGTAGCTGTTATCCATGTTAAAGCCAAACAGCTTATTATAACGGGTATGTTCGATATTGCCGCCAGTCTGTATACGATGTTCAAATTGATGAATCTGATCACCTTGAGTAGGGTTATCTAAGTAGCCGGTAAAGTTGGAATAGAGATCGAGGTCTGAGTAAAGAGCGTAGATGTTGGCATCATTTTGCCAGTTATCACCTTTGTTCCACATGTTACTTGATAAGCTAAAGCGATCTGTGTCACCGCCATCACTTGGATCCATTGTGCCATAGAGGTTTAGAGTACCGTTATCAACAGCCGTTTGCGGAATTTGATTGGTTGCTGTCCAACTGTTGGTGTAGGCCTTGGCAAAAATAGAAGTCCCCCAATTGCCTTGGTCCAGTGTATAGCGCATCATACCGTTAAATTTATGGGAGTCTTCCGGTTTTTGCCATACGCCGTTGTAAAAATTAAATTCGCCGGCATAAAGCAAATTACCACTACCGACTTTGTTTGAATTCGCGATCAGGGTACGATAATAGTCGTATTCGCCAGCGGTAAACTTCATGATTCCTTCTGGAAGTTTTTCCATTGAGAACATTTTTGAATAGCCTGCAGCAGAAAAATCTCCAATTTCTGCATAATAAGGTCCTTTACCGTATTCTATATTCTTTACCAGCTCGGGAATGACGCTATTAATGTCCATATAGCCTTGCCCATGAGCGTGCGTGGGCATATTCATTGGGATGCCGTCCACATAAGTGGTAAAGTCGGTGCCGTGATCAAGATTAAACCCCCGTAGGAAATATTGATTGGCTTTGCCGGAGCCACTATGCTGAGTAGCCAAGACACCTGGAATGACTTCTAAAACTTCGCCACTACGAGACAGGGGGCGATATTCAAATTGTGCCTGATTAACTTCCCCTTGCGAAGCCGAGCCGGCTATACCAATAAGATCTTTTGTTCGCGCATCTTCAGTAACGAACATTTCATCAAGTTCCATTGTTTCATTTTTGGCGCTTTTTGACTTTGGTTTCGTTGTAGCTACTGATGCTTTTTTTTGTTTTTTCGACTTCGTTTTTGCTGTTGGTTTGGTTGTGTTTTTAGTCTTGCTGGTTTCAGAGATCTCTTCGATTTGATTGGTTTCAGTTGTGCTGTTGAGTTTGTCGTCTGCGAAAGATATTTCAGTATAATTAAACATAAATGCACAAGCTGCTATTACTAAGCCGGTTTTTTGCAAGCGCAGAGTTTGAAATTTACAGGACAAATCAGGCATTGAATTTGGTTTTCGTGATCTCATGCATTTCCTCTATTTTATTGTTATTGATTGTATTTAAACGATTTATAAATTGCGATGGCCAACGCTGTCGAGCAATGCGAATAGGCAAAGAAAAGCTATACAGACTTGATGTAAGTTGCGTCTGTAGTATGAGTGGGTTGCTGAAATATAAAGCGCGACTGATCGATGGATGCAGTGCGATAGGAGCTTTTAAGAATGGCGACTTGCAGAAAGCAAGTTCGTTAGAATTGTGAGTTGTGACAATCAGGTAGGTAGAAAAAACAGGAGGTGAAGTTGCACCTACACCATTAGTCAAAAAACTGGTTGCAAGCAAGTAAAACGATTGGGGTAAATTTAGATAACGAATAGCTTCTAGAGAAGAACTATTGTTATAAACAGGAATAGGGATAAATAAAACAGCAGGAGAATAAAAACGAGGCGTGTTATTAACAAGTAAAACGGTAGGCGGTGAGGTCACACCTACGCCGCCCGCTAAAAAATGAGTACCTGTCTGATGATTTACAAGCAAGTTGGTGATTGTTGGTTTATTCACCAAGGCCATGCTGACATGGAAAATGTTACCACTAAGTTCTCTATCAGGGTCAGGCATGGAAGCGATAATAGCCTGATACTGTTTTGTTGCACTTATATCAACTAAGCTTTCTCCTTCGCTAAATAACACCTGTCGATTATATGCACTGTTTGATGTTGCCAAGGTGTTTGGACTTATGTGACCGTTAGCATGTTGAGTTTCTGCTAGAGCGGTCAATTTAGTTGATGAATTGTTGCTCGCAGGCTGTGCGTAAATTATCTGACTTAAAAAAAGTGCGAAAATAACGATGATTAAACGGACGACTAAAATACCTGCGCCATGTAGTAGTAGTGTGGCTACCATGAATCCTAAGGTATAAGAAATCAGGCTGGCTGAAGTTGATATTTCTTGTCCGTGGGCAAAGCCATGAAAAAAAGCGAAGAAGGCTACAATTAGAACGTTGGTGTGGCTGCTAAAACGAATTTTTCGTGTAATTAATCCAATAAGTATTAAACTGGATAGCAAAACAATTGCTTCCGCGCCGGGTAATATAATTCCTGCTGCACCGGCCAAACCACCCAGGCTCATGACGCCGACAAAGGTTGTTGGTAACAGCCAAATTGCATTACCCCGTAATTGCGCAGCCCAAATACCTACGGCAAGCATGGCGAGTAAATGGTCTGCACCATGTAACGGATGGATGAATCCACTTGTCCAGTCGGTAATGTCAACAGTTGCCATTAGATTTTTAATCAATACCAAAACTAATGCCAACACTAAGCCAAAGCCAAGCGGTAACCGCTGACGTTTGCATAAGGCTGAAAGTGTTGATATTGGGTTTAGCATTAAATGGTTAGGTTTTTCATAAAATAAAAGGTGATAAATTCTGGGCTATTTTTTAATTTTATGCAAGTTTATGTTTTTTGTGCAGATAGTTTTAGTATTTCATCTTATTTTAGTTACTAGAAAAAATTTATCTATGTGGAGCTTGATAGCTTCATATCGAATGGGATAAATCAATGAATTTAACATCAGTATATCAATGTTAATGCGACAATTTGCCGCGCGTCTTTCTGTCGCGCGACAATCTGCCGCATTCCAAATGTTAAATTAATTTATTAAACTATCTGCGACTTATAAATCAGTCGTATAAATTTACTTAATTAATCTAATAGTTCGGAGATAAACAATGAAAAAAAATAGTTTAATGATTTTTGGCGCTATGGCTCTTATCGTTGTAGCAGGTTTAAAAGTTACTATTGCGGGCAGTAGCGAACCAAACCCAAACGATAATCCACATAATTCAATGCATCGTTGGGTAAATAACATTGAAGAGTCCAGTGCTTTTGTTGGGATTAAGGAAGATCAATCGGTTGCCTGGTTTGTGGCGCATACTAAAGAAGCCCGTGAGCAAAATAAAGCTTGCTATGATAATCCGGCAATAAAATTATCTACCAATTGCATTAATTCCTTAAATGCCTTACAACTAGCTTTTGCTGGTGCTAGCGGTCGTTGAGAAATGCTGACCTTTTGCGGGTAAATGTTATTTACTTTACCCGCGATAGCTTATGCCGCAGTTCTTATAAAATCAGCTTGTTGCCCCAGTAATACTGTTGTTTAATAACATCCTTAGTACGACATCAATAATAAAAACTAAGTTGTTATTATTCCTCAAAACCCGGCTACGAAAGAAACCTACCGTTACAGGTCTGCAATCTTTTTGTATGACCCTTGTTAAATTCTCTCATTTTAAAAATACAAATTCTCGTGACTGATTGCGTAGCGTTAGGTATCCAGTTATATTTAAGCCTGTAGTGTTTTAAAAATAGCGTTTTGCGGTGACTTGGTTAGAATATTCTGTATGTCATTTCTACTGTTGCTTTTTGATGGAGTCAACAAAAGCAATAATGCCAATAAAAATTAGAACTTGCCGGATTTTGCCGGTTAATCAGGAGTAATAAATGAATATTCATGAGTATCAGGCCAAGCAGTTATTTCAAAATTATGCAATACCCGTACCTCAAGGAATGCATGCAAACACCTCAGAAAGAGCTAAAGCAATTGCCGAGGAATTAGGCGGTGAAGGCTGGGTAGTAAAGGCACAGGTTCATGCCGGTGGCAGGGGTAAAGTGGGTGGTGTGAAAGTCGCAAACAATTTAACTGAAGTAGTTGAAATAAGCGAGAGTTTGCTCGGCAAAAGATTGGTAACTATTCAAACAGTTAGCGCCGGTTTACCAATCAATTCATTATTGATAGAAAAGCTTTATCCCATTAAGCGTGAGTTATATCTCAGTATTTTGGTTGATCGAGCCAGTGAGAGAATTATTTTTATAGCTTCGGTAGCAGGTGGTATGGATATAGAAACCATTGCACATGAGTCACCTGAAAAAATTATTTCTGTACCTGTCCATCCATCAGCAGGGTTGCAATCTTATCAGTGTCGAAAAGTGGCTTATACCTTGGGACTTAAAGGAACTCAGATTAAAGCGTTGACTAAAATAATGCAAGGTATGTATGAGTTGTTTTTGGATAAAGATGCCAGTCAAATTGAAATTAATCCTTTAATTGAAACCGAAAGCGGCGATTTATTAGCATTAGACGCTAAAATAAATTTTGATGATAACGCAGTTGCAATTCATTCGGATATTTTAGCCATGAAAGATCCGACCCAAGAAGACGATAAAGAAAATTATGCCCAGCAATATGGACTTAATTACATAACCTTGGAAGGTAATATAGGTTGTATGGTCAATGGCGCCGGCTTGGCAATGGCGACTATGGATCTTGTTAAATTAAAGGGTGGTTTGCCTGCAAACTTTCTTGATGTGGGCGGCGGAACGAATGTCGAGAAAGTATGTGAGGCATTCAAACTGATTCTTTCTGATAAAAGCGTTAAAGCCGTTTTGGTTAATATTTTTGGAGGTATCGTTCAGTGTGATGTGATTGCTGCCGGAATTCTGGCTGCTATTGAACAGATTCACGTTACTATTCCTGTCGTGGTTCGGCTGGAAGGCACCAATGTTGAGCAAGGCAGAGCATTATTAAGCAACACAGGTCTTAATATTTATCCTGCGGATGATTTAGCGCATGCAGCAGAACAAGTAGTAGCTTTAGCGGAGGCGGTATGAGTATTTTAATTAATAAAGACACTAAAGTTATTTGCCAAGGATTTACAGGTAAGCAAGGCACCTTTCACTCCCAACAAACACTGGATTATGGGACACAATTGGTTGGCGGTGTAACGCCCGAGCGTGGCGGAGAGAAGCATTTGGGTTTGCCTGTTTTTAATACTGTTGACGATGCGGTTAAGAGCACTGGCGCTAATGCCAGCGTTATTTATGTGCCGCCTTTTTATGCGGCTGATGCAATTCTTGAGGCCGTTGATGCCGGTATTAAAATTATAGTTTGCATCACCGAAGGTATTCCTATTCTACAAATGTTACGTGTTAAAGCTGCAATGGCCGGGTCGGGCGCCTTATTAATCGGGCCTAATTGTCCGGGTGTAATAACGCCGGGTGAATGTAAAATCGGCATTATGCCGGGTAAAATTCACCTGCCGGGTTCTATAGGGATTGTGTCACGCTCTGGAACCTTAACGTATGAATCGGTTCATCAAACGACCCAACAAGGCTTGGGACAAAGCACTTGTGTGGGAATTGGTGGCGATCCCATTCACGGGATGAATTTTGTTGATGTGCTGAGTCGTTTTCAGGAAGATGAAGATACAAAAGGTATCGTTATGGTTGGTGAAATTGGTGGTAGTGAAGAAGAAGATGCCGCTGACTATATTAAAGCCTATGTAACTAAACCTGTTGTAGCTTATATTGCAGGACAAACGGCACCCGCTGGTAAGCGTATGGGGCATGCAGGCGCAATTGTAACGGGCGGTAAAGGAACAGCGAAAGGTAAAATTGCCGCGCTTAAAAGTGCCGGAATTGAGGTTTGTGTTTCCCCTACCGATATCGGTGTTGCAATGAAGGGTTGTTTTTAGGGGTTGTTTAGCCGCATTTTAGTATTGCTATCGCGAGACTCTTTTTTATTAGAGCTCTCGCGAATCTTAACTCGAGATACAGTGTTTTGTGAACGCTAAAGTAGCGTCAAACAAATTAGTTTGCCCGCTCTGAAAAAGCGTTGCATCAGTTTCTTTACGGAGCCAGGTAAATTGACGTTTAGCTAATTGTCTTGTTGCGATAATGGCTTTTTCTGTCATGGCTTCAAAATCATCTGCACCTTGCAAATAGGCCCAGGCTTGTCGATAACCCACTGCGCGTATTGAGGACATTTTTTCGTTTAGATTGCCACGATGGTAAAGTTTTTCGACTTCGTTGATAAAACCTTGTTCAAGCATTACATGGAAACGTTGAGCGATAATTTCATGAAGAATTTTTCGGTCTGATGGTGCAACAATCAGCTTTATTTTTTGATAAGGCAACGCTTCTGATTGTGCAGAGTCAAAAAATGAAGATAAGGTTTTGCCGCTGATTGCGAAAACTTCTAAAGCGCGTTGGACACGTTGAGGATCATTAGGGTGAATTCTTGCAGCTGCGAGCGGATCAATTTCAGCGAGACGGTTATGTAGGGCTTCTTTACCTGATCTCTCTAAATCCAGATCTAATTGAGCCCTAATTAAAGGATTCGCCTCAGGCAATACAGCAAGTCCATTAAACAAAGCATTAAAATAAAGCATGGTGCCTCCGACCAATATTGGTATTTTTCCGCGCCCTGTTATTGCCGCCATTAAAGTAAGTGCTTGCGTTCTGAATTGACCTGTTGAGAAAGATTCTGAGGGATCTAAAATATCAAGTAGATGATGAGGAATACCCCCTCTTTCTTCTAGCGTCGGTTTTGCTGTGCCTATATTCATATCTCTAAAGACCAGAGCAGAATCTACACTAATAATTTCTCCATCCAACGCATTTGCCAGTTTTACAGAAAGCGCTGTTTTACCCGAAGCTGTTGGCCCCATTAAAAAAATAGCTGGAGGGAGCGAGTGTTTTGGCATTATTATAGATTCACGGAATGAGATTGGGGTGCAATTTATTTATTGCCCGCGCAAGAAGAATTTATCGAGGTCTTGGGTGGATAATTCAATCCAGGTTGGTCTGCCGTGATTACATTGTCCAATTCTTTCGGTTTGCTCCATATCCCTCAGTAAAGCATTCATTTCTTCTATGGTTAAACGACGGTGCGCACGAACCGATCCATGACAGGCAATAGTTGCCAAAAGTTGGTTGGTTTGTTCCTGTATCCGAAGGCTCATGCCATGTACAGAAATATCCGCCAAAACATCACGAATTAACTTTTCTTTGTCGATATTGCCCAATAATGCCGGTGTTGACCGCAGAATGATGGTTTCAGGTCCTGAACGATTCAATTCAAATCCAAGTGAATTAAAAAACTCATACTCTTGCTCTGCTAAATCAGCTTCTGATGAGCTGACATTGATCTTAATAGGTAACAACAGGGGTTGGCTTGGAATTGCACCTTGATGATATTGTTGTTTCAGTCGTTCGTAAGTAATCCGTTCATGTGCCGCATGCGTATCAACCAAGATGATTCCTGTTGGCGTTTCGGCCAAAATATAAATATTGTGTAAGTGTGCAACAGCATAGCCTAACGGGGCATTAACAGTTGTTTCGGGTAGTGGTTGATCTTGATGTTTTTGTGAGGGCTTGTCTTCAGGATACAAAGAAGCATAAGACTTAATCGTTTCAGCTACCGTTAAAGTTAGTGAGCTTTGCTGTGGTGGTCTATGATTGAAAGCGGCAGCAGAATTAAAATATTGGCGTGTTGCGGGTTGAGAGAGAACTTCTGAATTCGTTTGTCCGTTGGCCGCAATCTCAATTCGTGAAATGCTGTGCTCAGGCCTTAAATCTGCTAGTGATCGGTGCAGGGCGGTAAATAAAAAGTCATGAACCAGTCGGCCTTCTCTAAATCTGACTTCCAGTTTTGCAGGATGTGCATTGACATCAACTAGGGTAGGGTCTAGTGTTAAATACAAAACAAAGACAGGGTGGCGACCATGAAATAAAACGTCCTGAAAAGCTTGTTTAACTGCATGTGCAACCAGCTTATCTCTTATTAATCGGCCATTTACATAGAAAAACTGCATATCTTGTTGGCTACGAGAAAAGGTGGGTAAACCAACCCAGCCGGTTAAATGTAAGCCTGATGCTGAAAACTCAATCTTAACCGAATTTTCAATAAAGGTTGATCCACATATATTGCCGATTCTTTGCTCTTGGGCTGAATCGGTTTTTGCCGGTTTTAGATTAAATACTTCTTTTTGATTATGGGTAAGGGTAAAGCCAATATCAAAACGGCTAAGCGCCATTCTTTTTATTAATGTTTCTATGTGGGCAAATTCGGTTTTTTCGGTTTTTAGGAACTTGCGTCTGGCCGGCGTATTATAGAATAAATCCCGCACATCTATTGTGGTGCCTTGAGGGTGAGGGTCTGGTTGAGGATTAAAGTTTCTTTCCGATCCATCTGCAGTGACACACCAAGCGCATTCTGCATCCTTAGTGCGCGAAATCAGAGTCAGTCTTGCAACAGAACTGATGCTGGGTAAAGCTTCGCCACGAAAACCCATGCTGGAAACTTGTTCTAAATCTTGCAGGGTTGCAATTTTACTGGTGGCATGCCTTGATAAGGCTAAGGGCAAATCTTCTTTAACGATGCCACAACCATCGTCCCTTATTTTTATAAGTCGAGTGCCACCTTGTTCTACTTCTATAGTAATTTGTCCTGCACCGGCATCAAAACAGTTTTCAACCAATTCTTTAACGACAGATGAGGGTCTTTCTACAACTTCGCCAGCGGCAATCTGATTGATTAATTGAATCGGTAGTGAATGAATGCGCATTAGCTTGGGTATAAGTAGGGCAGAAGGTGGGTAAATAGAAATGTTTTTATCCATTCAGAGAGGGGGGGGCGATTTCTGATGCACAGAAACAATCAAGCTTCTGTGACGGTGTATTTACGATTATTATTGATAATTAATTGTATCAGCTACTAATCTATGTGTGAGCAATTAACTACTACATAAAGATAAAATTATACCCTAGATATAGTTAGGCCTTATAACTTTTAAAATTGAGGTCTTACGATGAATTTGGACGTTATTAAAGAAATTTTGCTTTATTGTCTTGCTTTCAATTATGGAATGCTTGTGATTTGGTTTGGTTTGTTGTTTTCTGGTTTGCCCACGATTTTGTATATCGTCTGCACAGTCGGTGGTTTATTTTATCGTTAGAAACCTTTGATCAACTGCACTATGTCAGTATGGCATTTTATAAGATTGGAATAATCATACTAAACATAGCGCCTCTTGTGGCATTCTGGCTTGCGTTTTAAAGCGACTTAGAGCAGTAGACTGAGTTAATATGATAGTCGATATTGTTTTCTTGAACATTGTCCGTAGATTAAAATGCCTCCACCGACTGCTTCCTCTATTATTGAAGCAATGCCAAAGTCAGAATGTTCAATGGTATGAATTAAAACGTCAATAGTATGTCTTTGGGTATTGATGATATTGGACTCATCAAGAATGCAATTAAGTTGCTGTAAATTTAATAGCTGAATTTTCATTTTGTTAAAATTTAGTTTAACTAAAATTTAAAGTGTAGTTTATATCAAAGGATTTGCCAGATTCTAGAATGATTTTATGGGCCGGCAATACTTTTATGGTTTCTGCAGCTAAACTGTATGAAAAAAGGACAATTATAAGCCAGCGTTAATTGCAATTACTCTCAGGAAGCCTATTCGCAATGTCCACTAAATCCATGAAGAATGGGAGTGCTAAAATTCTCCAAAAAGAAGCAGAGCAATTACTTGTTAAATTATCAAAAGATTTTGGATTGGTGTCATCTATAGACATTGAAAAGTTGTTGTTTGAATTTAAAGCTCATCAAATAGAGTTGGAAGCACAAAATGATGAATTAAAACGAACGCATCAGCAATTGATCGCCTCTTATGATGATTTTGAGATGATCTATAATTTATCCCCTGTCGCTTATCTAACGCTAGATGAGCATGGCATTATTAAAAAAGCCAATATTGCCGCCATGCAATTATTGAATGGTTCTAAAGAGGGTCTTTTAAACAATAAGCTGGGGGATTATATGTATCCTACAGATCAGGAAGAATATAATTTTTTTATCCATGATCTTGTCTATGGAGCAAATAATAAAATGCTAAATGCGAAGCTGGCTACCCAGAATAACGTCTCAATAAAATCTGAATGTCCGGGGCTGGGGCTATATAGTTGTTCTAGATCATTTTGCACTCATAATAGCCAGTTTATTTATGTAGAATTACGCGGTAGCGTTAATAAATGTAATGCCGGTAATGTTCAAATTTACTTAGCAATTCAGGATATTACAGAATATAAATACACTCAGGAAACTATTTCTTGTCTAAATGAAAAAATGGAGGAAAAGATTCATGAACAGACAACCAAGCTTATTGAAAGTAATTTGGATTTAACTAAAAAAATCAAAGAGCTTAATCATTTTAAGCACCAATTATGTGAGCGGGAGGCTAAACTTAATGCCATTTTTAATGCCTCTATAGAAGGCATTATAACCATCGATACGTCTGGTAATATAGTCTCTACCAATGCGGCTGTGGCCACTATTTTTGGTTACAGTGAAGCTGAACTTATAGGTAGTCGTTTTGACAAATTAATGTCGACCTCGCGAAGAAAAAAAAATGGCCGTGAGGTAAAAAAATATCTTCATTCTAAAATCCCCAGTATTATTGGTTTAATTCGCGAGGTTGACGGCATTCGTAAGGACGGCTCGGTAGTGCCTTTGGATATCTCATTGGTAGAATTTTCAATAGATAGTATGAGCTATTTTGCCGGTATTGTCCGCGATGTAAGTTTGCGTAAACATCAGGAGCAGCAAGAGAAAAAGCACCTGGAAGAGCTGGCTCATGTTACCCGTCTTTGTCTTATGGGTGAGATTGGATCAGGTATTGCCCACGAAATTAATCAGCCACTAACCGCCATTGCAAATTATACACAGGCTAGTTTGTGTTTTATTAAGACTGAAAATCCAGACCTTGGCAAGCTGAGAGATATCTTGTTCAAGATACATCAGCAGGCACTTAAAGCGGGGCAGATCATTCATCGTATGAAGGATTTTGTCAGTCATAGAAATGTATATCGTATAGATAGGGATATCAATACCTTGGTTGAAGATGCTGTTAGCTTATGTGCCACTGACTTAAAGCAAAATAATATACGCCTGAAGCTTGAGTTGGAAAAAAATATTCCAGTTGTTTCTATTGATGACGTTCAAATTGAGCAGATTTTGTTAAACCTGATAAGAAATAGTATTGATGCCTTAAAAGAGTTGTCAAAAAATATACAACGTCAATTGTCCATCGAAACTCATTTGATAAATCAAAATGCTATAGAGGTCAGGATAAAAGATAACGGCATTGGTATTAATGAAGAGCAGCAAAAAAAAATATTAACCCTATTTTACACTACAAAAGCAGGCGGAATGGGAATGGGGTTGTCCATCAGTCGCTCCATTGTAGAAGCGCATGAAGGTGTTTTTCATTTCAATAGTAAACCGGAAAAAGGCACAACTTTTTATTTTACCTTGCCCTTAAAGTGAGCAATTTATGAATGATAACAACGCTGACAGTTTAGTTTATTTGGTTGATGATGAATTTGCGATTCGTGATTCCTTAGCGCTTATTATTGAATCAACCGGGCTAACGGTTAGAAGTTTTGAATCAGCAGAAGACTTTTTAAATAATTATAGTTTTAATCATACTGGCTGCCTAATCTTGGATGTTAGGATGCCTGAGATGAGTGGCCTTGAACTTCAGGATGAATTATTAGCTAGAGGCATTTCCATTCCAATTATATTTATAAGTGGGCATGCCAGAGTTTCAGACTCCGCAAAAGCTTTTAGATCCGGTGCGGTTGATTTTCTGGAAAAACCATTTGACTATGAACTTCTATTGGAGCGAATCAAAGAGGCGCTTCAAAAGGACGTTGCCAACAGGAAGCAGCTTAATGAGTATCTTACTATAAAAAATCGCCTCGATTACTTAACTGTTCGCGAGCAAGAGCTACTTTCTCTGATAGTAAAGGGTTATTCAAATAAAGAAATGGCAAAAGAGCTGGGTATCAGTAATCGTACGGTGGAAGCCCATCGGGCACGTATCATGAGAAAAATGCAGGCAGAAAATCTTGCAGATTTAATGGTGTTGGCTGCGCGTTCAGACGTTTTAAATGATAAATTTAGCCAAGAGTAGGTATTTATACGGATTGTCAACTTAGGTATTTTGTTTATAAAATGCTTAACGGAGACAAACTCTTTGCATTACAAAGGCCAGGAGGGGAAATGAAAAACGAACACACTTCAATAAATGATATTTATAGCGGCGGCATAGATCTTGATGAATTTCGGGAGATGGTTGCTAAAAATGCCTACTATAGAGCAGAAAAAAGAGCTTTTGACGCCGGTCATGAATTAGAAGACTGGCTTGAAGCTGAGCGGGAAATTAGTAGTCAGCGCCGATATTGGCTTCGATAATTAGCTAGGAAGGATTTTTGACAACCTATAAGTTACAAAGAATCTTTTGGTTTTAAGGTGATTTATGACTCCCTTAAATAAAATAAAGTCTCAAAGATACACTATTCTTAATAAGTGGTGAGCTTCGTGTCTCGGTTTTTTAGCTGAAGTCATTACAAAGTATTGTAATCCGGTAAATGGTTGGTTTTTAGTAAATAGACACATTTATTTAAAGTCAGTCATTAGAAGAGATAATTGACTATTCAAGCAGTGGTATTTAAGATGAAACGTAACAAAATAATTGATGGTTGCATACGCGACAAACTCAAACAGCACAAGTACTGTATTGCTTTTCATGAGGCAGGGCATGCCGCTGCCATTTATTTAAATAACAAAGCCAGGAATTTGCCCCCTATTTTTTTTCAAATTATATTTAAGGATATAAGTGAATCTCCAGACTATAATCGATCAGCTTACCAATCAACCGCTGATGATAGTGTCGCAAGAGTTGAAGGTGGACGCTTAATACAATCGTTACCCTTCACAGTTGATGGTATGGCGCATAAATTGATTGAACAAAATGAAGCTATAACTCCTTTGGTAAAAGACTATTTAATTGCCTATGAAGCTGACATTATTAACTTGCTGGTTGGCCCCTTGGCGGAGGCTAAATATGTATATAACAGGGACGATGAATTGTTTAATCATACCTTGGTCAATTTAAAATCACTTAAAAATTATGGCGGTGATTCTGATCTTGCCTTGGTTCGTGAATATGTAGAGAGTTTTTCTAAATGCAAGAAGTTACAAGATGCAAAAATGGACGAAATGTTTGGCCTAGCCTGTGAGTTTATCAGTGATGCTTCAAACTGGAAAGCCATTACCAAGCTGGCTGATTTTATACTTAAAAGTAACAAAAATATTATCAGTTGCGAAGAGGTTGCTTCTGTACTTGCCTAGAAAAACTTTCAGCCTAAAAACAAATAAGAGTGGTCTTATTTAGATGGGTATTTGGTTTTTTGCCTATTTGTAAGCGCAACGGAGTAACTTTATAGCGCTAATTTAGTACTTGTCACTTATAAATTACGATTTATTTTTGTTAACTTAAAAGAATAGAGTTGATACAAGCGGTGGTTAATTTTAGGGCTAATAAAAATTACAGGTTAACGGGAGCAATTCCATGTGTTTAAGCTGCATTTAAATTACTTTATATACAATAAGTTAAAAATACCATTGGCTATAATGATATGATTCTACTCGTATGATCTTTGCTTTAATTAGGTGAGAGAGTGTTTTTGCCCTTCTGGATTAAAGATTTATTTTTTGGTCGAGGTATTCGAAAAATACCAGGTTTTTGATAATTCGCTTATGTTTTTTCTTTTAAGAATTAGACAAGTAGGTTATGATAATATCAGGTTGTTAAAGTATTTTAACAGGTAACTTTGGGTTTTAATTTTTTTTGATAAAAATTTTTTAACTTTTTTTGATGCTGGATTGAACCTTTATTAAGTTTGCTGCAATTAACGTTTAACAACGATAAAGTTTATTCTTAACGGATCATAAAAAAATGGATTATTTATGATTCAAATAAAATTAAAGAATAGTGCAATAACATAAAACTTACCAACAAAGACTTCAGATTTAAGGCTTACATATCATGATTAAAATTAAAGAAATTTCAGAAGAAGAAAAAATAACCCTGGAAAATATGAAAAAGAATCATCCAGGTTACATGCCTCGCATGAGAGCACATGCTGTTTTATTGAGTGAATCAGGATTTGAGCTTCAAGAATTATCTGAAATATTTGGCGTATGCAGACAAACAACAGCAACTTGGCTAAAAGCATGGTCAAAAGGTGGTGTTTCTGCTTTACTTGACAAGCCTCGCAGTGGTCGGCCACGTAAAGTCACTGCTGAAGACCATCAAGCGTCTACATAATTTAAACTGACTCTTAGTATTTTATCAAAAGACCTTGGTTGCAATAATCAGGGTTTAAATGGCATATGCTTCATATCAAATATCAGTCCAACAGTTTTGTGTGTAGCGTTATCATTAACATGTTTTGCTCCTTACTCTCTAGCTATAATTTCAAAGCCATTTGACGCACTTTCTACTTTTGATGCTTTGATAGCCTTTCTATTTTCACTGGGGTCAATCCCATCTGCTATTTAGGCTTCTTGCAGAGTCTTTTTTTTCTCTGGTTTGTTTTAAGGTGGTTTCTGGGTAAACTCCTAGTGTTAATGTTTTTCTTTTATCTGCAAATCGATAATCAAGTCTAAAGTATTTGCTGCTATTTTTGTGTACAAGTAATTGCATTCATTTTTCATCTGAAAGCTTGTAAGACTTATCAGGTTTAGGTTTTGCATTCTTTATGGCGGTATCTGAAAGGGGCATGACGGCATAAGATTCAAATTATTTTAATATACCGCTAGCTATCCGCCACTAATGACGGTATGTCAATATATCTAAATGTACTTCGTTGGACAATAAAAAACCCGCTAAGCCATGTGACTTGCGGGTTTCTGTATGTCTTTGTATCTGTCTGAATCAACCTGTGGAGGTTGCGGGCGGAATCGAACCGCCGTAGATGGCTTTGCAGGCCACTGCATAACCATTTTGCTACGCAACCATAAAGGTAAAATAAAAAAGCCGCGATGATTCGCGGCTTTTTTATTTTATATTGGAGCGGGAAACGAGATTCGAACTCGCGACCCCAACCTTGGCAAGGTTGTGCTCTACCACTGAGCTATTCCCGCACTTAAATCAATTAGAGTATTATATATATTTTAAAAACGCTGTCAATTGATATTTATCACTGAATATCAATTGCTAAAGCCCAAGCTTCGTTTCCTTTGCAGTCGCCATTCTCAATTCTGACTTTTGCATAGGCTTTTTGCTTTCCATAAGCATCTGAAAATTCGAGTACTGAAACCGGTGTTCCTTGTGGAATATGTTGGCAAACACCTGCTCTGTCTGCTTCTTCGGTATCATCATAAGCCGCAATAGTGCCAGGAGTTCCAACCAATCGAACAGTCGCGGAAGGATCATAAGAGTTAGCACTTTTTAGTGTGTATTGTTGACCTATTACAAGGTCTTTAAGAACAGGGCCTGTTAGAAGCGGTTTTGAGCTACTGCCACCCATTGACATCATTAGAACAAGAAGGACGACTATGCCGCCTATACTTCCAAAAAACACTTTAGGATTTGTTTCTTTTAAGCTTAAAAAAGAAGAAATAAAACTGCCGCCACTGCTTGGTGACGAATCAACTGTTGGATTAGTATCTTCTGTTTTTACGATTTCTTCTTGATTGGCGTTATCTTCAGTGCTCATTTCTCATCCTCATATTAGTTTGATTATATTTATTATAATTATAAATATTGCTTAATGAATTAGTTTAATTTTAACCAAGCAATAGGCAAGCGTTGTTAGTAAATCATTTAATTTAACAAAAAAGTAGGCACTTTATTAAAAGTATACCTACTAGATTGGTAAACTTACCACAATGACAAAACTTTTCAAGTGCTTAATAGCACTTTTCTGTCAGAATTTACACTATACTTTAAGATTAAATGATGTTGTAGCCTTTTTTACAGGACGGCTGTTTTTCTGGTTTTTAGTACTAACTAATAACAATTATCTATAGGGTAAGGGATCAACTCAAATGAATCCGTTGAATTTTTAACCTCCTCCTTTTTTAACCATCATGCCTTTTGATGGATTATAGCCAATGATGGCAGCCGTCATAAACAGCATAAAAGCACACAAGGTATAAATAAAGGCGTATTTATTAAACTGTCCATACAAGGCAAAACGTATTAATTCAACTGCTTGAGAAAACGGGTTGTATTGCGCCATTTGGCTAAGCAGTACACTGGATTCTTTCATTTTCCATAAAGGATACAGTGCGGTTGACATAAAAAACATCGGAAAAATGACAAAATTCATGACGCCGGCAAAATTTTCCAGTTGTTTTATGAAGGATGATAATAATAATCCCAGTGCCCCCAGCATTAATCCGGACAGCATCAAGGTTGGCAATACCCACAAGTAGCCTTGCCATGGGGCATGAATGTCATAAAACCAGGCAATAGCTAAAAACACATAGACCTGCAAGATGGATACGCCTGTGCCTGCCAGTAATTTACTGAGCAATAAAAACCATCGCGGTAACGGACAGACCATCAGTATGCGCATACTGCCCATTTCCCGATCATAAACCATGGATAATGAACTCTGCATGCCGTTAAAGAGCTGTATCATGCCAATCAGTCCCGGCGTAATATAAACTTCATACAGAATGTAGGTTTCGTAAGGCGGTGTGATGGCAAGCCCCAAGGCCGCTCTAAAGCCGGCGGCAAAAACAAACAGCCAGACCAACGGCCTGACCAGTGCGGAAATAAAGCGTTCCCGTTGAGTAACAAATCGCCATAATTCACGTCCGATAATGCCCCACATTGCCCGCCAGTAATGCATCATGTTCATGCCTGCCCGCCTTGTGTCAAGTTGTAAAAAGCATCTTTTACCATGGTCGTATTCGTTATTTTTAAAACGTCATCCACTGTGCCATTGGCTTTTATTTGGCCTTTATGCAGCACGATTAAATGATCGTTCGGATAAATTTCATCGATTAAATGGCTCGCCCATAAAACCGCCAGTTTTTCATCAACGGCCAACTGATGCACATAGTCAACAATAGCTAACCGGCTGGGTACATCCAGGCCCACAGTCGGCTCATCCAGCAATAACAAGGCCGGTTTATGCAGTAATGCACGGGCAATTTCTACGCGACGTCGATGCCCGCCATTAAGTTGGCGAATTTTCTCAAACCGTCGATCAAACATGTTTAAGCGTTCCAGCTCTTTCTGAATCCGTTGCACGGCTTCTTTACGTCCCAAGCCATGCAAGGCGGTGTGGTAACGTAAATTTTGCATGACGGTTAAATCCATATCCAGGGTGGTTTGTTGAAAAACTACGCCCAGCTTTGCCAAGGCTTGGCGAGTTTGCTGCTTAATATCAAAACCACACAACTCGATACGACCTTCATGGGTGTCATACAAGCGGGTGATTAACGAAAACAACGTGCTCTTACCGGCACCGTTAGGGCCCAAGAGCAAGGTGCATTCACCGGCACATATCTTAAAACTGACCTGATCCAGCGCTTTCTTGCCACTGTAAGAAAAACTCAAGTTTTCGATGGATAATGCGATGGCTGGCTTCATGGTTTTACCACTACGCCCCAGGGATAATTTCCCACGCCAACTGATTTAGTCACAGTTTGATTTTCCAAATCAATAATGGAGATATCGTTACTGGTGCCGTTGGTGGTATAAAGACGTTTTTGATCAGGAGAAAAAGCCAGATTCCAAACCCGTTGGCCGACCAACAGCGTTTTTTCAACTTCAAACGTTTTGCCATTAATCACGGCCACACGATTTGCAGGTCCCAAGGCTACATAGCCTCTATTGCTGTCTTTATCAATGACTACGCCTACCGGCTGAATTTTATCGGCAGTCACACCGGAAACCTCAAACTTGATGGTTTTGATGATTTGCTGGGTCTTGGTATCCAGAATCATTAAGGTGCCGGCCATTTCTGAAGTGACCCACAATTGCTGGCTATCTGCGGTAAAACCAACGGCTCTCGGACGTGGATCAACCAGCGTGTTTTCAATGATCGTGTTGGTTTTGGTATCAATCCAGTGCACCATATTAGTGGTTTCTGAAGCGCTAATCAGCCACTTATTATCGGGACTAACAGTAATGCCTTCGGGTTCCACGCCGACCTTGATTTGCTTGATGACTTTCTTTTTGGCAATATCAATAACCGTCACCAAGCTATCATCTTCGTTTGATACGTAGATCTTGTCACCGGCAGGATTTAAAGCAAAAGTCTCAGGATCATCACCCGACGGTAATTTGCCGAGTTCTTTTAAGGTTTCGGCATCAATTATTTTTATCGTGTTGTCGTCACTGGTGGCGATGTATAGCAACTTGTTATCTGGGCTGAGGGCAATACCCCGGGGGCGTTGACCTATCGGCACCGTTTTGGTTAGCTTGCGGGTTATCGGATCAACCACCGCTAGCGCATTATCTTTTTCCAGTGTGACAAAAACGGTTTCAGCGTGAACGGGTCCTGCCAATGCGAGTGCTAAAAATACACCTAAGCCCTGTTTTTTCAATATCATTTATTTATCCCACTTACATTGTGATTCAGGTTGATCATAACCTAAAGTATCCAATTCGGTTTTTGGATGTAAAAAGCCTTCAATGGGCGCAACAGCGACTAATGATCTAGGCGCTACCAGTAAAACAGGTTGCCGTAACTGACCATCCCACGACCGAAAGGACAAAGGATTGCCCGTGTAGCCATTTAAGGCAAAGGCATCGCTTAGCATGTAATCTTTGACGGTGTTTAATTTGTTGGCATTGGTGCGTGTAGCGGCTTCACCGATGGCTCTAACAGCCAAATAAGCCGCATAATCGGGCTCTTCCATCCAGCGCCCCGCTTTTTCTTTAAAGCGGTTTTGAATCTGTACTGCGCCCCATTGTTCATGTGTTTTGTGCCAAGGCGTAGCAATTAGACCTTGAGTACCGATTACAGGTCTTGGAATCCAGGTGCGATAATCCAAATAGTCACCAAACTGACCCTGTTCATCCGCCACCACCAAGACATCATAATCATCATCGGTTTGGGTAAATACCGCCACATCCGATTGTATAGTGCGTCTTGCATCGTAGGTATGTTCCCAAGTTTTTTCTGCCACTATATTCATGCCAAAACGTTTGGCAGAGCGCTTAATCGCATCAGCAAATAAACGATCTTCTTGAGCCTGGCCGATTATTAGAAACCATTTAGTCCAGCGTTTTTTCATCATATATTGCGCCAAGGCGTCAGCACGCATGGCGCGACTGGGCAGCAGGTGCAAAACATTACGGCGGCATTGCTCATTGCGCAACGCATCATCCACCGTTGCCACATCAAATAACAGCATTTTTTTGGCAGCAGGCAAATCAGAAAGTTGGTTTAATTGTACCGCTGGTAAATTAACCACAACATATTGAAATTTACTGCTGATTTCTTTATTAAAAGTATCGGTAACAGCACCCTCCAGCGGTGCTATGAATGTTTTTAAATTAAATTGCTGCCCGGTAAATTCTCCAGTGGTATTATCATCATCAATACCCAGTTCTGCACCAATGATGCCTTTATTTTTAATGAAAGGATCCCAACTGGAGAGTTGTGGAGGGATTGCTTGTTCTTGGCTTAAATAGGCGATATTAATTTGCTGTTTAGGTTTTGCACAAACAAGACTGGCATTTAATAACAGAAAAATTAATAAAAAAGATATCAGTCCATGAAAGGCTGTGTTGTTTGATTGCATTTGATGTTAACAATAAAAGTTCGTATTTGCCAATTCTAACGGATTCAAAAAATTTTTTTTAGTTTTCGTATAAGTATAATTAATTTCAGTTTATTTTTAGAGTTTAGCTTCAATTTAAAGACCTATCTAAAATGACATACAGTACTTTAAGTGAAATAATTATTTATCCGGTAAAATCATTAACCGGCATTAGTGTTGGTACTTGGCCTGTTATTACAACAGGGCTTTTGTATGACAGAAAATGGATGTTGATTGATACAGAAAGACAATTTTTAAGTCAGAGAAAGCTACCGAAAATGGCTTTAATTAAAACAGCGTTAACTGACACACATCTAATTTTGTCTGCCTCAGGAATGGAAAGCTTGTTAATACCATTATTCCAGACGGATGGTGAGATGGTTAATAGTAAGGTATGGCATGACCAATGTGATGCGCGGAGTGTATCACTGGAAGCAGATCAATGGTTGAGCCATTTTTTAAAAATAGAGTGTCGATTGGTTTATCAACCTGATGAAATGATTCGTCAGGTTGATCCGAATTATGCCTATCCCACTGACAACGTAGCATTTTCTGACGGCTTTCCGTTTTTAATTATTTCAGAAAATTCATTGGCTTCATTAAATCAGGAAATGCAGTTGAATTTATCAATGAGCCGTTTTAGACCTAATCTGGTTATTTCCGGTTGCCCCGGCTACGCAGAAGATAGCTGGAGAGAAATCAGTATTGGCGCTATTGATTTTAGGTTGCCCAAGCCTTGTTCACGCTGCTCTGTTCCAGCTATAGACCCGGAAACAGCAGAAATTGGTAAAGAACCACTAACTACACTTAGTCGCATCAGGAAATGGGATAACAAGATTTATTTTGGACAAAACGCCCTGCATAATCAGCGTGGATTATTAACCATCGGCGATGCCGTAAAGGTAAAAGTGATGGGAGCAAAGCAACCACTGCTTTAATTAAAGAGACTTTGAATTTTGTAATTTCCACTGCTTAACTGAGAAGGAAAAATCAATGATGCCTCATCATCACGAAACCCACCGCACTCATCGTATTGGCTGGTTACGCGCTGCTGTTTTAGGCGCAAATGATGGTATTGTTTCTACGGCCAGTTTAATTGTAGGTATTGCCGCCTCCCATGCTGCTCATAATGATATTGTATTGGCTGGTGTCGCAGGACTGGTTGCGGGAGCGATGTCGATGGCTGCCGGTGAATATGTGTCAGTCAGCTCACAAGCCGATACCGAACAAGCCGATTTAGCGCGAGAACGCAGAGAACTGGATGAAAATAGTGAACATGAACAAAAAGAACTTCAAGCCATTTATATAGCTCGAGGTCTTGATTCGGTTTTAGCTGAACAAGTTGCCCTCCAACTCATGAGTCATGATGCTTTGGCTGCTCACGCCCGTGATGAGTTGGGTATTTCAGTAACAGGTACCGCGAGGCCTATTCAAGCAGCACTGACTTCGGCAACTACTTTCGCCATTGGCGCAGTCTTGCCACTATTGATTGTCCTGCTTGTGCCTGAACCATACTTAATAGTAGTTGTCTCATCCGCCTCCTTGCTATTTTTGGCATTACTGGGGACTTTAGCGGCATATGCCGGTGGCTCCGGAATTATTAAGAGTGCTTTTCGGGTAACCTTCTGGGGTGCATTAGCTATGGGTTTGACTGCAGGTGTTGGAGCTTTTTTTGGAACAGTGGTTTAAAACTTTGTGTCGTAAAATTGAACAATTATTGATAACAACTGATATTTGCTATGCCTGTTAAAAACCAGCCGATTGCTATTTTTGGTGAAGTGCTTATAGATCAATTTCCTGATGGTTTGCAAGTATTAGGTGGTGCCCCTTTTAACGTGGCTTGGCATCTTCAAGCTTTTGGGCAGGCCCCTTGTTTTATCAGCCGGGTTGGTAATGATTTGATAGGTGAGCTTATATTAAAGGAGATGAGCGCTTGGGGTATGGCCATTGAAAATGTGCAAATTGATCCTGATTATCCTACGGGAACGGTTAAAGTTGCTATCAAGGATAACGAGCCTAGTTATGAGATTCTGGCAGATCAGGCTTATGATTTTATCGCTACACAACAATTAAACTTATTAACCCCCTACAATGTTCTTTATCATGGTTCGTTGGCATTGCGTAATGATGCTTCAGAACGCACACTTAAGGCTCTAAAGGCCTGTCATGCCGGCAAGGTTTTTATTGATGTTAATTTGAGAACGCCTTGGTGGAACAAGGCATCAGTTGGGCTGTGGTTGAGCGCAGCCAATTGGGCCAAGCTTAATCATGAGGAGTTAATGCAATTAGCGCCAGTACAAAACACGTTGCAAGAGTCGATGCGTTTACTTTTGGCTCAATATAAGCTGGATGTTTTAATCGTTACTTGTGGCAGTATGGGTGCTATGGCACTTAATAATGTCGGTGAGTTTGTTGAGATTACCCCATCGACCAATTTGAAAATAGTTGATACGGTGGGTGCTGGCGATGCTTTTTCTGCGGTTTTGTTGCTGGGAATTCAAAAAAATTGGCCATTATCTTTGACAATGGCCAGGTCGCAAGACTTTGCCTCTGCATTGGTAACACAACGTGGAGCAACAGTTCAGGATTTAGAGTTTTATCGGGGATTTATTCGAGAATGGAATCTGGATTGATTTATACATCAGGAATGGTTGTTAAATCTACTGGCATATTACCAAGTCAGTATAGATCGTTAAATTAATGCCTGGATTTTCGGCACTTTTAACCGTATTCTTTGTCCGATAAAGTTTTAAGATAAAGCGGTTTTTTGGTTTTTTAAGAGCCTGATTGCGCTTAAATGATAATTAATATTTTAAATTATGAATACTATAAAACAATTACTTAAACCTGAAGAAGAACGGCGTTTTTTTGCGTCTTTAGTTTTTTTTCTGCTGATATTATTAATGTTGTTTTCTCATGGTACTTTTGCAGCGGACATTACGGTTTCTTTAGATCGTAATCCGGTCAATCTGGATGAGTCTTTCCAGATAATGTTTACAGCGACTGAATCACCCGACGATGATCCGGACTTTACCCCTTTGGAGCAGGACTTTTCAATACTTAACCAAAGTAACAGTAGTAGCTCTTCATGGGTCAACGGAAAATCCAGCAAGACGGTGCTTTGGACTGTTAATGTGATGGCTAAACACTTGGGTAGCTTGGTTATTCCCGCCATTAAATTTGGTAAGGATGTCAGCAATTCTTCTACTGTTTTGGTAGCCGATAATGCCACTAAAAAAACGGTCAATACTGACGAAGATTTATACATAGAAGTTGAGGCAACACCAGAAAATCCGTTTATACAATCTCAAGTTTTCTATACCTTGCGTTTATATACTAAGGTTGATATTTCTCAAGCAAGGCTTAATGAACCTGATTTGGCAGACGCAGTGATTGAGCGTTTGGGTGAAGACAGTAACTACAATACTCAGGTTAACGGGTTGAATTATTCTGTGACTGAGCGTAAATATGCACTGTTTCCACAAAAAAGTGGCCAATTAACTATTAAGCCGCTGATATTAACAGCGGAGGTTCTGACTAATAGTCGACCCAGTTTTAATGGTTTTTTTAATTCACAAATGAGTAAGACTAAGCGTGTTGAATCGAAAGCAATTACTCTGAATGTAAAGCCTGTGCCTACAGCGTTTACTGGCAAACACTGGTTATCTGCAGAGCAACTGGTTTTAAAGCAGGAATGGTCAGGTGACATTCAACAAATGAAAGTTGGAGAGCCGTTGACCAGAACGTTAAGCCTAATTGCAAAAGGTACAACAGTCGGCCAACTTCCAGAATTAAATACGACCGAGACTAATGATAATTTAAAAGCTTATCCCGATCAGCCAGTATTGCAGGAACAGAAAAAAGTCGATGGATTACTGGCTTTTAGGGAAGAAAAAATAGCCCTTATACCCTCAAAATCAGGCAGCTATACCTTGCCTGCTATTGAAATTCCTTGGTTTAACACTAAAAGCCAAAAAATGGAACTAGCGAAAATCCCGGAAACAACTTTGTCTACAGTTGCTGTAGCTTCACAATCCGAAGTTATTAATCCGATCGTTACCCCAGAAGTACCAAAAAACACAGAAACCAGCTTGGTGATTGAAAGCCCTAAAAAAACTAATATTTGGTTATGGGTTTCTCTGCTTTTAGCTGTGGGTTGGTTAATAACAGTGATTGTTTTTTTAACTAAACGTAAAGTCACAGAGCCTGTGATTGAAATTAATGATTCAGACATTAAGTTAAAAGACTGCATCAAGAATTTAAAATATGCCTGTAGGGCTAATGATGCGGCAGCGACTAAAAATGCTTTGCTTGAATGGGGTCGACAAAAGTTTAATGTGGCCAATCTTGGTGCCATCGCGGAGTATTCTGATGCTCGCTTAAGAGATGAGATTTTGGATTTAAATCAAACTTTATATGGTAAGGGAGTAGGTCAGTGGCAAGGTAAAAAATTATTTCAGGCTTTTACTGAAAATAAAGCCAGAGAAAAAATCGCAGTTACTGAGGATAACAGTTTGGAACCGCTTTATCGTTTGTAGATTTTAAGGTAAAAGGCTAGCTAGCAATCTACAGACACGAAAAAATTATTCCAGCGTTACCTGTTGTTTGAATAAAGTAGTCTTTGATCGGATATTTTTTTAAATATGCTCGTGCCTCTTGTGTCGAATTAAGGTCTCTTGGTTTTAGTTTACACTTGCCACAGATTCACAGATAAATTTTACTCTCTGAATCTGTGGCGTTTTTATTTTTATGAAAGATCTAAATAATCAACTTGGTATTATCCTTGTCAATCTTCCATTTTCAACAGTTTTCAGTTATACAGAAACAGTCAGCCATGAAAGTCTGCACGGATGCGGTTTTATTTGGAGCTATGGCACCCGTTAATACGGGAGCTAGGGTTTTGGATATCGGTGCAGGTACTGGTGTATTGTCTTTAATGGCGGCTCAGTTAGGTGCGGCTCAAGTAACAGCAGTAGAGTTGACACTTCAAGCTTACGAAGAAGCTCAGCTAAATTTTGATAATAGTCCTTGGACTGATCATCTCGTCGTTGTTCATCAGGATGTTCAAAGCTTTGCCTGTTCTGACAATGGCCAATATGATCTTATTATTTGTAACCCACCCTTTTTTAAGAATCATAGCAAGACCGCAGATTCGCTTAGAAAAATTGCCAGGCACAATGATGAATTATCTTTTACTGATTTAATTAAAAGCGCTGAGGTTGTGTTGTCAGGTGAGGGCTTGTTTTATGTGTTGCTTCCCACTCATGCAATAGAAAAATTCGCTGAAGCAGCTTTGTTGTCCGGTTTTTATGTAAACTATCAAACAGATTTTCGTGGTTATGTTCATAACGAGGCCAAAGTTTCTGCTTTGACCTTTAGTCGCGTAGAAGTAATTTTTACCAGGACATTATTGACCATTTACGAATCTCACAGGGTTTATTCACAAGACAGTGAACGTTACTTGTCGCCCTTTCTTTTGAGGTTTGCTATCGCTAACAAAGTATGAATAACAACAATAAGATGGCCAAATTGCTTGCTGGTTTTGTCAACACATCCTTGTGTTGAGGTATTTACTAAATCGAATTATCTGACAACTTTGTGTCCGCGACCGCTCATGCAATTATTAAATGAGCTTTTATACTTGTCTTCGGCACTGACACCTTTATAGGCGCCGCCGCCAAAGCCACCCGCCGCAGCACCAATTGCAGCGCCTGTGCCGGGACTTCCAGCAAATGCGCCAATAATGGCACCGCCAGCAGCACCCAATAATGCACCGGTGCCTGCACCGACAGCGGTTTCAGTGGCTGTGCCGCCCGATGCTTGACTTGCCAATTGTTTGCATTCGGCCATATCTTGATTAATGCGATAAGCATTGGGATCGTTGTAAGAATCAACAGTGGGCGTCCACCCACCTTGGCTAGCGCAAGCAGTCAGTAAAATACTACCGATAAAAATACCGCTGGTTGTTAATTTTTTCATATTGATTACCTCTAGAAAGTTATGGTTGCAGTTTATTGATTTATTATGAATACAATCTGAACGCAGTAGGCTTATAGATCTCTTAAAACCAGTAGTGGGGATTTATTCAGAATATGTCTAACACCCCAGCATCCTGCTATGCCAATGAATAAAATGCCTATAAAGGGTATTATAGCCCACAAATATAAGC
The DNA here is from genome assembly GCA_026399095.1 of Methylococcales bacterium. Lineage (GTDB taxonomy): Bacteria > Pseudomonadota > Gammaproteobacteria > Methylococcales > Methylomonadaceae > Methylobacter_C. The sequence continues at coordinate 60,094 of JAPLRP010000019.1, forward strand.
TGGGCTGATATTCTATAGCCAATACTCGTGTATATAAAGCATAAATAATAGCTTCTGATACGGCTACTGCCAACAATCCGGAAATCAATCCAAGCGCACTAAATTCAATGATATGGGTCTTTCTTAGAAATGACTTTTTAGCACCTAGTGTGCGCATTAAGGCACCTTCATAAATCCGATTATCTAAAGTAGCATAAACCGCAGCAAATAAAACGGTAAATCCTGCCATTAAGGCAAAGTAAAGCAAGTAGTTGATAGCTTGTGTTAATTGTGTCAGTATTTTTTTAAATTGCCGTAAAATTAAATCAACTTCAAGAATAGTGGTTGCTGGAAACTTTTTTATCAAGGTGTTTAATATATTTTTTTGTGTTTCTGGTAAATAAAAGCTGGTGATAAAAGTACTGGGATAGTTGTCTAGTGAGCCTGGTGAAAAAACCATATAAAAATTAGGCTTCATGGTATCCCATCTAAGTTCGCGAATACTGGTAACGGTGGCGTTCATTTGTTGATTGCCAACGGTAAACGTCAGAAGGTCTCCCAATTTGATTTTTAGGTTATCGGCTAGTTTTTTTTCAATAGATACCAAGCCGATTTGTTGGCTTATCCACCAATTTCCGGCCACTATTTTATTGTCCTCGGGAAGTTCTTTTGCCCAGGTAAGGCTTAGCTCTCTATTTGTTGCATTTTCGCCTTGGGTATCCTTGGTGACGAATTTTTGTACCGGGGTGTTATTAATTTCTACCAACCTACCTTTAACTACCGGAAAAAATTGACTTTCATTAATGTTTTTTTCTTGTAACTCTTGTTTAAAAGCCGCCTGTTGGTTGGGAAATATGTTCAAGGCAAAATGATTGGGTGCGTTATCGGGTAATTGTTTTTGCCAGTTGTCGATTAAGTCGGTACGCACGGTAAAACTGATTACCATTGCGACTAAAGTAATACTAAAGGCCAGAATTTGACTAATGCTGGCTGGACTGTTTTTTAATAAACCCTGTAAGCCAAACCGCCAAGGCAGGCTCATTGATGGAAGTAACTGTCTGGCTAGTATCAATAAAACATAAATTAAAAGCCCTAAAACTAATAATGTTAGCATCCCAACCACTAAGATAGCGGTTGTCATTTTAATATCATTCGTATACTTCCAAATTAACAAACCAATTAGGCCAATCGAAAAGCCATAAATCAACCATGCACTAGTGGGCAACGGTTCCAGTTCGCGACGTAATACACGAAGAGGTGATACATGTTTAAGTCTTAATAGGGGCGGTAACGCAAAGCCGGTTAAAGTGACCATGCCGACGATAAAACCAAAAGAAATGGCTAATAAACCAGACTTGGCAATTTGTTGTGGAAGTAATTCTTTTAGTAGATGAAATAAAGCTTCTTGTGCAAACCAGCCTAACAAACAACCCAAAGCACTGGCTACGATTCCCAACACAATAAACTGACTGCTATAAAGCCAAAGTATTTCATTTTGTTTGCAACCTAAGCAACGTAAGAGGGCGGTAGCATTAAAATGTCGTTCGGTATAACGGCGGGTTGCCATGGCAATGGCTACGCCTGAGATTAAAATGACCAATATACTGGAAAGTCCCAGATAACGATCTGCGCGATTTAATGCAGAACCTAGTTCAGGTCGGTCTTCATGAATATCCAGCGTACGCTGCGATGGATTTAATTGCGGCTTAACCCATTGTTTAAATTCAGTTAATGCCGGAACCTCCCCGCTGAATTGAAAGAAATAACGAACCTGACTGCCGGGTTGTATTATTCCGGTGGCTTGTAAATCTGTCAGATTAATCATTACACGTGGAGAAAAGCTGTAAAAATCGCCTTTTTTATCGGGTTCATAGGTAATGATACGAGTAATGGTTAGTTGTTTTTCTCCAACGGTTAACGGGTCGCCTAATTTAAGTTTGAGCGCAGATAAAATTCGTTTTTCAAGCCATACGGTTCCTTGCTCAGGTCCACCATTAGTGATTGTTTCGGTCAAATAGTCTTCTTTTGTCGTTTTTAAAAAACCCCGTAAAGGATAATAGGCACTAACGGCTTTAATACCAGCTAGTAAAAGTTCATCATGCTCGATTAATACACTTGAAAATTCAGCGGTGCTTGCTTGCGCCAAATTAAGTTGCTTGGCTTTAGTTAACCAGTCAGTCGATATCGGGGCAGGGCTGGAAATGACTAAATCCGCAGCTAAAAATTCAGCGCTTTGGTTGCTCATGGTTCGCTGCAGACGGTCTGAAAAAATTGCGATGGCAGTTGAGCTGGTCACGGCAATTATTAAAGCTATTATCAGTATTGTTAGTTCACCGGAGCGACTGTCACGCCATAATAATCGTAGAGCCAGATTGAAGCGACTCACACTATTAGTCCAGCATTAAGTTGAATGGTTCTATCACAAAGGGATGCCAAATTGTGATCATGTGTCACCAGAATCAAGGTGGTTTTGTTTTCAAGATTAAGCTCGAATAGTAAATCAATAATTGTTTTACCGGTTTTACTATCTAGATTGCCGGTAGGTTCATCGGCAAAAAGAATGGCAGGTTTTGTGACAAACGCTCTGGCAAGGGCTACTCTTTGCTGCTCTCCACCAGATAGCTGTTTGGATGTATGTGATAGACGATGAGATAAACCTACTCTATGTAATAAAGCAGTTGCTGCAATCCTGGCATTTTTGTCACCACTTAACTCTAGGGGCAACATTACATTCTCCAAGGCAGTAAGCCCCGGCAATAATTGAAATGACTGAAAAACAAAGCCAATCAATGCATTACGCACAGTTGCACGACCATCTTCGGTCATGTTAGTTAACGACTTTCCATTAAGGGTGATTGACCCGTAACTAGGTGTATCCAATCCTGCCAACAAGCTTATTAGAGTGGATTTTCCCGAGCCAGATTCACCAATAATGGCAATACTTTCACCGGATTTGATTATCAAATCTATCGATGCCAATATATGCAATATTCCTTCAGAAGTTACCACCGATTTACCTAGGCCTTCTGTTATTATAATGTCGTTAGATTTTTGATTAACTTGAGTTTGCATAATGCGTATATTGTTATTTACAGTGATAATTTTATTAATGCCTATGTCTGCAATAGCCAAGCCATCAACGATAGTCGTTTTCGGAGATAGTATCAGTGCTGGTTACGGAATTGAAGTACAAGAAGGTTGGGTTGCGTTATTAAACAAAAAACTCAAGGAAACGAATAGCAATTACATAATTAGTAATGCCAGCATCAGTGGCGAAACCACCGCAGGAGGCTTAGCGCGTATTGATCAAGTTTTAACAACACAAAAACCGGCTATTATATTGCTTCAGCTTGGTGCGAATGATGGTTTGCGTGGTCTTTCTCCTGTAATGATGAAAAATAATCTTTTTGATATAGTCCGCAGATCGCAAAAGTCCGGAGCAAAAGTGATTTTATTGGGAATGAAAATCCCACCCAATTATGGTAAACGTTACGTTGATATGTTTTATAATGTTTATCCAGAATTGTCCAAAGAAATGGGTATTCCAATGGTCCCTTTTCTTCTCGAAGATGTTGCTTTGGATAAAGATTTGATGCAAGCTGACAGACTTCATCCTAATGCCAAAGCACAGCCTATACTTGCCGACAAAATTAAGCCTTATCTTATTCCTCTACTTAAATAAACGAGAGTTACTGATGACAGTGTTAACATTGAAACAAGCCAATCTTATTATAAACACCGCTACTCATATAGCGAGAGAATTAAATCTGGCGCCTCTTACGGTTATTGTTCTGGATACCGCTGGTCATGTAAAAGCCATGCAAAGAGAAGACGGCGCCAGTATGATCAGGCAACAAATTGCTACGGCAAAAGCTTGGGGAGCCGTTAACATGGGCGTATCATCTCGAAGTTTGGCTGGTGTTGCGGCACAAAGACCGGATTTCATGAATGCTTTAATAGACGTGGCAGGTGGAAAAATAATGCCGGTTCCTGGCGGCGTTCTTATCCGTGATGCCGACAATAATCTCTTGGGTGCCGTTGGTATTAGTGGTGATGTATCAGATCAAGACGAGCGGTGTGCAATTGCAGGGATAGAGGCTGTGGGATTTTTTGCGGTTGTTTGATATTTAAAGGCAAAAATAACTTGCTGGTTTGAATAGTCTGTAATGATTTAGTCCATCATATCATCGCTGGTATCGTTGATATGATGGGTTTCTATAACAAATTAAGATTTTCGTTAAGTAATAAAAAATCTTGTTCGTAATGTCACACGTCTGTTTGATATTGCGACTAATTATCTTTTTGCTCTAGTTTATTTATAGCTAACGAGTCTTCCAGAGCTATTTCGTCGTCATCATCTTTACTTTGTTTGGGCACGAACAATCGCGAAAAAAACAAGCCCGCTTCAAACAGCAGCCACATGGGCACTGCCAACAATGTTTGCGAAATGGCATCAGGAGGTGTTAGAAAAGCACCGATTATAAATGCACCCACGATTACATAGGGGCGTTTATCAGCAAGATCAGATGGGGTGACCAAACCTGTCCAGACCAAAACAATAGTAAATATAGGTACTTCAAAACAAACCCCAAACGCAAAAAACAGCGTTAAAACAAAGTCCAAATATTTGGTAATATCCGTCATAATAGCAACACCTGTTGGTGCAGCGGCAGTCAAAAAGCCAAATATGATTGGAAACACCACAAAATAAGCAAAGGCTGCCCCCAGATAAAACAGTAATGAACTTGCAATCAGTAAGGGTAAGATCATTTTCTTTTCGCGTTTATACAGACCCGGTGCAACAAAAGCCCAAAACTGATAAAGAATGACGGGAATAGAAATAAAAACAGAGACGACCAAGGCCAACTTGAAGGGTGTAAAAAAAGGAGAGGCCACATCAATAGCAATCATTGTGCTATTTTTGGGCATGTGTTTCATTAGTGGCCCTGCCAAAATGCTATATATTTGGTTAGCGTAAGTAGATAAGGCCAGAAATATAGCTAAAACGAATAAAATCACCTTTAATAGGCGATTACGCAGCTCAATGAGGTGGCTAATGAAAGGCTGGGTAGTCTCTTCTAATTTATTTTGGTTCATCGGGTAGATTGACGTCTATTAGAGCCTTTTCCGGTAATTCTGCAAGTGAAGCTTTAATAGAGTTTGTGATATCGGTTGTTTCATTGATGGCGCTATGAAATTCATTAATATCGACATGCTCTTTTAATAGCTGACGAATTTCTTCCTCTTGCAATTCTTGTTGTATTTCTGCTTTAACCGAGGCCACCATAGAGCGTGACTTTCCAATCCAGAAGCCCGCAAGTCGAGCGACTTTAGGTAAACGCTCTGGTCCTATAACTAATAAACTGACCAAGCCGATCATTATAAGCTCGGAAAAACCTATATCAAACATATCAGTCTTTTTCGTTTTTCTTGGAAGTTACTTCGCCCTCAATAGTTTCTTCTTCATCGTCAGTTTGTTTTTTTGCTTCTTCACCATCTTTAACTGCAGAGCGGAAGCTTTTAATCGCACCACCCAAGTCACCACCTATGTTACGCAGTTTTTTGGTGCCAAAAAGCACAATCACGATAACTAATATAACTAATAATTCTTTAATGCCGATGCCCATTTCTTACTCCAGTGGTCTATAAGTGTAAACTTATATTGTTAAGAGACTATAATTAAGCAAGATAAACAGGTTGGAACAAGTTTAACTTCGCAAAAGAAAATTTCTTATGATAATGGTTAATAATAAAACGATGTTATTAGGTTTGTATATAATCAAATTATCTTAACATACAAATGCTGGGTTTTTTATTTACTACGCTGTGCTTTTTCATCCAGACCAGATAATCCAAAACGGCGTTGCAGTTCTTGTAATACGTCATCTGGCGCCAAGCCTTGGTCGGCCAGTAATACCATACAGTGAAACCACAAATCAGCGGTTTCATAAATAATTTGTTTTTTATCGCCATTTTTGGCAGCGATAATTGTTTCAGCCGCTTCTTCGCCTATTTTTTTTAGAATAGTATCGATTCCTTTTGAATAAAGACTGGCTACATAAGATTTATCTGCAGACTCCAGTTTACGTTGCTCCAGAATTTTGGCTAGTTCTTGTAATACTTCACTCATGATTTGATATAAATTGATTTTGGATCTTTTAATACGGGCTCTATAGCTTGCCATTGCCCATCAATCAGGCGGCGATAAAAACAGCTTTCACGTCCTGTGTGACAAGCAATGCCACCTTCTTGTTCAATTTTAAGGAGGATAACATCTTCATCGCAATCCAGAAACAAACCAATCACTTTCTGTCTGTGTCCGGATTCTTCACCTTTGCGCCATAACTTACCGCGCGACCTTGACCAATAAACAGCATATCCTTCTGAGACTGTTAAGTTTAGGGATGCACGATTCATCCATGCAAACATAAGTATTTTTCCGGTATCAGCTTGTTGTGCTATAACAGGACAAAGGCCATCCTCAGTCCATTGGATTTCGTCTAGCCAGGAAATGCTCATAGACGCATTTCTATGCCACGGGAGGCCATGTGTTCTTTAGCTTGTTGGATGGTGTATTCTGCAAAATGAAAAATACTGGCTGCTAGAACGGCATCGGCTTTGCCTTGAAGTACGCCTTCAGCTAAATGTTCCAAGTTACCTACACCGCCCGAGGCAATAACCGGCACGGTAACCGCTTGACTAATTGCACATGTTAAAGGCAAATCAAAGCCCTCTCGCGTGCCGTCTCTATCCATGCTGGTTAACAGTATTTCCCCCGCGCCATAATTGACCATTTTTTCTGCCCAGTTGATTGCTTCTATGCCGGTAGATTTACGTCCACCATGGGTAAAAATTTCCCAGCGATCAACTTCGTTTGGTTGACTGACTTTCTTGGCATCTATGGCAACAACAATGCATTGTGAGCCAAAACGTTGCGCAGCTTCGCGAACAAATTCAGGATTAAATACTGCGGCACTGTTAATACCCACCTTATCCGCTCCCGCATTGAGCATGCGGCGAATATCATCTAATGTTCTGATGCCCCCACCGACGGTTAATGGTATGAAAACCTGGCTGGCCACTTGTTCAACAACATGGACCAGCGTGTCACGGTTATCATGAGTCGCGGTAATATCTAAGAAAGTAATCTCGTCGGCACCCTCACGATCATAACGCCTTGCAACTTCTACTGGGTCACCGGCATCACGCATGTCAACAAATTTGACGCCTTTAACTACTCGACCATCTGCGACATCTAGGCAGGGAATAATACGTTTAGCTAAACTCATAAGGCCTTAAATGATTCAGCCAGTTTTTCGGCTTCGGCAAAATCCAACGTGCCTTCATAAATGGCTCGGCCCGTAATAGCGCCCATAATTCCCTCATGAGCTACTGCGCCCAATGCTTTGATGTCATCAATATTAGTAATACCGCCGGAAGCAATGACCGGGATTTTAATGGCTCGTGCCAATCGTGCGGTAGCTTCTACGTTAACACCCTGCATCATGCCGTCTCTGGAGATATCTGTATAAATTATGGCTTCTACACCATCAGCTTCAAAATGTTGGGCCAAATCAATCACATCATGTTTGGATAGTTTTGACCAGCCATCAATTGCAACTTTACCGTCTTTTGCATCCAATCCAATAATGATGCGTCTTGGAAATTCAATGGCCATGTCTCTGACAAAATGAGGCTCATTAACGGCCTTTGTGCCAATAATAACGTATTCTACGCCTGCATCAAGATAAGCTTGTATGGTTTCTTCATCACGAATTCCGCCACCAATCTGCACAGGAACATTGGGATAGGCTGCTACAATGGCATGAATAACTTCGGCATTGACTGGTTTTCCGGCAAAAGCGCCGTCTAAATCAACCAAATGAATTCTTTTGGCGCCAGCAGCAACCCAGCGACCGGCAACAGCAACAGGATCATCAGAAAAAATGGTGTTATCGTCCATCCTTCCCTGACGTAAACGCACACATTTACCTTCTTTCAAATCGATAGCGGGTATTAACAACATAAATACTAAATCCTTAACAACTTGTAAACACTTAAATTTGACCATCCCAATGCAAAAAGTTGTTTAGTAGTTGCAAACCTACCGCCTGACTTTTTTCTGGGTGAAATTGTACTGCAAACACATTATCTTGAGCCAGAGCGCAAGCAAAAGGTTTTGGATATTCTGTGGTTGCTGCTATTAAAGAGGAAGCGTCAGGTTTTGCATAGTAACTATGTACAAAATAAAAACGACTATCCTGTGGAATATTTTCCCATAAGGGGTGAGGTGAGAAATGAACTTGGTTCCAGCCCATGTGTGGGATTTTAAGCTTATTTCCATCACTGTCGAATAAGGCTTCTGAAAAATGCACGACTTTTCCAGGAAGAATACAGAGTCCTTGGGTGTTGTTGTTTTCTTCGCTGTCAGTCAATAATGCCTGCATGCCCAAGCAAATACCCAGTAATGGCTTTGTTTTTGCAACTGATCGGATAACGGCAGATAAGCCTGAATCATTGAGTGCCTGCATACAATCTCGCATCGCTCCCACGCCAGGAAATACTACGCGGTCAGCTTGCAAAATCAAATCAGCATCAGCCACAATTTGTACGTCGACATCAGGGGAGGCGTGTTGAAGGGCTTTTGCAATTGAATGCAAATTGCCCATTCCGTAATCAATTACAGCGACAGAAGACATAAGAAAATCAGGTTAAAGGTAAAAGGTGTAAAACAAACTTTAAAAGGCTTTTTCGCTATTAGCCTGCTGCCTATTTATTTAAAGACTGCCTTTGGTGGATGGCATTATACCTGTCATTCGTATGTCAGCGGTAATTGCCATACGTATCGCACGACCAAGTGCTTTAAAAATAGTTTCCGCGACATGATGCGCGTTTGCACCTTTCAGGTTATCAATATGCAAGGTCACGCCGGCATGATTAACAAAGCCCTGAAAAAATTCCCTAAACAAATCAACATCAAAAGTACCTATATTACCTTTTGGGTATTTGACATCATAAAACAGGCCGGGACGACCTGAAAAATCAATGACTACTCTGGATAAAGCTTCATCCAAAGGAACGTATGAATGTCCATAACGATAGATGCCTTTTTTATCACCAATTGCCAACGCAAAAGCTTGCCCTAAAGTAATGCCGATATCTTCAACGGTATGATGTGCGTCGATATGCAAATCACCTTGTGCGTTAATATCCATATCAATCAAGCCATGTCTTGCGACTTGGTCAAGCATGTGATCAAGAAAAGGTACACCTGTAACGAAAAAGGCTTTACCTGTTCCATCCAGATTTATTTTACAAGTGATTTGGGTTTCGAGCGTATTACGCTCAACTTCCGCGATTCTTTGAGTCATAACTTTTTAAATAAAGTGGATAAGGTAAGGCTGGCATTAAAGAATTGCTCACCTTACCTGAATTGGATTTAGGCCAATCACAAAGGATTGTCCACTAAAATTTAATTCTTGGATGCTCTTTTTCGTTCATTTTCAGTCAACAGCTTTTTACGTAAGCGAATGGACTTGGGCGTAACTTCAACTAGTTCATCTTCAGAAATAAATTCAAGCGCTTGTTCTAACGTCATCTTCTGAATTCGGGCCAATACTAAACTTTCATCGGTACCTGATGCGCGTACATTGGTTAATTGTTTTGGTTTGCAAGGATTGACGCATAAATCATTGCTACGTGAATGTAAACCTACCAGCATGCCTTCATAGATTTCATCGCCATTAACGAGAAGCAATTCGCCGCGTTCTTGTAAGGGATGCAAAGAATAAGTAACGGCTTTACCAGCAACCATTGATATCATTACACCACGTTGACGATTGCCGACTTCACCCGCTTTCATCGGGCCGTAATGGTCAAATACATGATAAAGCAAACCAGAGCCTGATGTAGCTGTCATAAATTCAGTTTGGAAGCCAATCAGGCCGCGTGAGGGCATCATATATTCCAGACGGATACGACCTTTTCCATCTGGAACCATATTTGTTAGATCGCCTTTACGCTCGCCCAGTTTTTCCATAATAGAACCTTGGTGCTCTTCTTCAACTTCAATGGTCACCATTTCAAACGGTTCACATTTTTTACCATCAATTTCTTTGATGATAACTTCTGGACGCGAAACGCCCATTTCAAAACCTTCGCGGCGCATGTTCTCAATCAGAACAGACAAATGTAATTCGCCACGACCCGATACTTTAAATTTATCTGGATCAGCGGTGTCTTCAACTTTTAAAGCAACGTTATGTTGTAATTCTTTGTCAAGTCTGTCGCGTATTTGACGAGTCGTAACGAATTTACCTTCTTTACCGGCAAAAGGTGAGTTGTTAACTTGAAATGTCATAGTCACTGTGGGCTCATCAACCGATAGTGGTTTCATTGCTTCGACTGCATCAGGATGGCAAAGCGTGTCAGAAATTTCCAGCTTCTCTATACCGGCAAATGCAATAATGTCGCCAGCTCTTGCATCAGCAACTTCAACACGCTCTAAACCATGGAAGCCATATATTTGCAGCATGCGACCTTTACGCTCGACACCTTCTCGATTGATAATAGTTATTGGCTGATTGGGTTTGATGCTGCCGCGCTGAATACGCCCGATACCGATAACACCCACATAAGTGTTGTAATCCAGGCTGGAAACCTGCATTTGAAAAGGACCATCTATATCAACAGGTGGTGGACTTACTTTTTCCACTATTGTTTCAAATAAAGGTGTCATATCGCCACCTGTTATGGTGTGTTCCAAGCCCGCATAACCGTTTATAGCAGAGGCATAAACGATAGGGAAATCCAGTTGCTCATCGGTAGCACCCAAACGATCAAACAAATCAAAAGTTTGATCAACAACCCAATCAGGACGAGCGCCGGGACGGTCAATTTTATTGATAACAACAATGGGTTTTAAACCTAAAGCAAAGGCTTTTTGGGTTACAAAACGGGTTTGTGGCATTGGGCCATCAACAGCATCTACCAAAAGTAATACTGAATCAACCATTGATAATACTCGCTCTACTTCGCCACCAAAATCAGCATGGCCTGGGGTGTCAACGATGTTAATATGATAGCCATTCCAGTCTAGCGCCGTGTTTTTTGCCAGAATGGTAATGCCTCGTTCTTTTTCAATATCGTTGGAGTCCATCATTCGCTCAGTCACTTTGGTATGTGAGGCAAAGGTACCCGACTGTTGTAATAGCTTATCAACCAAGGTAGTCTTACCATGATCAACGTGGGCAATAATGGCGATATTTCTTAATTTTTCAATCACTTTTTGTGTACTCTAATGGGTTTAATAAAATAAGTGTTAGGCAGGGTTTGATTGCCCTTTAAAGCTGTTGTATCGATGGGTAACTAAATCTAGGTGTTTTTTAAGCATACACAAACAAAAGATGGTGAAGCTTCCATCATAAATTTAAATAGATTTTGTTGGTAAAACAGTATTAATCGAAATTGAATGCATGTTAACTTTGAACCCATGGTAAGTCATTGAAGCGCCAGCCGCCGAGATTACCTCGGTGGTTGTTTTGGTCTAGCGGGCCTTCAAAGCCATCAATAATGTTAATAAGCCTGCAATAGCCAGCTTCATCAAGTGCCTTTGCTGCATCCAGTGAACGCTGTCCACTTCGACAGAGCAATAAAATCGGTACATTTCTATCCGAGACTCGATTTTTGACTTCGGTAACAAATTCTGGGTTAACTTGCCAGTTAGGCGCTTCTTTCCAAGCAATATGAACTGCACCTATGGGGTGACCGACAAAAGCATGCTCAACTTTTGTGCGCACATCTACCAATACTGCGTCAGTATTCTGTTGTATCAATTGCCACGCTTGTTGTGGCGTTAAATTTTCTATCATGGCATTACCAATTATTTACGTTTCTGGCCGACAAACTGAGCTTCATTTCTTAGACCTCGATGTTGGTCACCAATTAAAGCGTTTTCTCTGTAAAAAACTACCCTCAATGGTTCAAATAGCTCTAACATTTCACTACAGCCAAGTAGGTAATCGGGGTTATTGGGAGGTTTTTGGCTGGTTTTTGCTTGGGTAAAAGTCTGATAAAAAAGTAATCCGCCAGATTTTAATCCTCCTATTATCGCATCACTAAGACTGCGGTCAAGAAATCGACTCACAACGATGACGTCAAATGAGCATTTGGCTAAACTATTTACCACGATTTTTTCTTGGCAAGCATTGATATTTAGGCCTTGTAGAGCCGCATAAGTCTTTAATTTGTCGATAGCAACAACAGAAATATCCCAGGCAGTCACCGCCAATCCATGTTTGGCTAAAAAGATGGCATTAGCACCCAATCCACAAGCTAAATCTAAAGCTGTTCCTGTCTTTGGCAGCAAAAAATCATTTTCTGATAGTACCTCAGAAGTGTTAGGTAATGCTTGATTATCTTGCTTATAAATGTAATCCCATTTCCTAATGGTCGCATCCACTATTCAGTTCCCGGCATACTCACACGATGTTCGAGCCAGCCCTGTAAAAAATCCATAAAGCTTTTCACTTTAGCGGATAAGTATTTTCTGTGGGGGTAGACTGCATGAATATCCAATGGTGGTAAGGGGTAATTTTCCAGTACCACCTTAAGCGTCCCATTTTCAATGTCCTTGCCAACAATATAAGTGGGTAGCATCACTAACCCAAGGCTATTAATAGCTGCAATTCGTATCGGATGAGCTGCGTTAGCCTGCATTCTTCCGGAAACAGTGACGGCTTTTAATCCATTGTCACTTTTAAATTGCCATTTGTTTCGGGGTGATACGGACCAATTAACAAGGCAACTATGATCTATTAAATCTTCTGGTTTTTTGGGCACACCATAACGATTTAAATAATCGGGTGAGCCGCAAACAACAAGCGATGAGCTGGCTAATTTACGTGCGACCATACTGGTATCTTCCAAGGCTCCCAGAAGAATGGCAATATCAATGCCTTCATCAATTAAATCACCAGGACTGCCCTGTAAAATCATTTCAACTGTTAAATCGGGATGGATTTTTAAAAACTCTGCCACTGCTCGGGCAATATGAGTTGCACCAATAGCAGGTGGCGCGCTAATTTTTAAAAGCCCCCGAGGCTCTGTTTGTAAATGCGTTACCGCAGATTCCATTTCTTCAACATCCAGGAGTACTTGCTGGCAACGCTCAAGATAAGAGACGCCAACATCAGTAAGGCTCAAGCTGCGTGTAGTGCGGTTTATTAAGCGTGTCCCCAAGCTGCCTTCAAGTTGCATTATATGCTTGGTTGCCATTGCTCTGGAAATTCCCAGGTCACGCGCTCCACCTGCAAAGCTTCCAGCTTTAGCAACCCGAACAAAAACAGTCATACTCGTTAATTTATCCATTTAATCGTCATTAATGATGGGTAAGGAAGGTAATTTGTTAATTGTATCTTACACTAATAAAAAACTTGACATTAAAATAGTTTCCAATTTAGAAACAATTTATTTAGTATTTTGCATATTGTATACAAAAAATAACAATGTATAGTATAAAGCATGTAAGAACGCAATAAAATTTGTAAAACAGCAACGGCGCTGAATAAACATTTTTTTAAACTTTATTACTGGATCAAAGTGATGAATAACTTCAACAAAGACATAATTATTGGATTAATCTTTATTGCTGGAATATGGAGTTTCATTTCCGGTCAATTTATTATTTCGACCGTGTTGTTTGCCACTGCTGCTATTTATAGCAATATTGTAATGCGAGTTAAGCTAAAAAGCTAAGCGTTAAAAGTTAACTACCTCCTGGTGTTATACCTCCAAGCAGTTCCTCCTCATAAATGCTCTGCTTGATTTTTCACCTCTCTTTGCGTTAACGCAAAGAGAGGTTTTTTTTTCACTAAAATTTGGTAGTTTTAATTTTTAACCCGCTAAATTATTTGCCTCATTATCTTGCTTCCACAACAAGTCACCAATTTTACACTGTGGTACAAAGCCAGAAACAGCAAGTTTTAATATCGTCCTAACTTGCTCAAAATCATCATCCTTAGTAGCCATTTCTAATGATTTCAGCATTTTCTCCAATTCAATCCAAGGGATAATTTGTTCTTCTGCCCTCATAATTCTTGGGTGAGTGGTTTCCGACACATTATCACCGATTAACAGTTCCTCATAGAGTTTCTCGCCTGGCCTTAAGCCGGTAAAATGAATGGCAATTTCACCATTTGGATGCGTTTCATTTTTTATTTCTAGGCCACTTAAATGAATCATCCTTTTTGCTAAATCTAGAATTCGGATAGGTTCTCCCATGTCTAGCACAAATACATCGCCACCCTGACCTAAGGCACCCGCTTGAATTACCAACTGCGACGCTTCGGGTATGGTCATAAAATAACGAATGATTCGTGGGTCGGTAACGGTTACCGGTCCGCCTCTAGCTATCTGTTCTCTAAACAGGGGCACTACTGATCCTGATGAGCCTAATACATTACCAAATCGAACCATCGTGAAACGGGTGAGATGCTTATGATCGACATTGACACTCAGGGCTTGCAAGATTAATTCTGCAAACCGCTTGGTTGCGCCCATAGTGTTAGTTGGTCTTACCGCTTTGTCCGTTGAAATTAATACAAAAAGCTCAACTTCTGCTTTAATGGCTGCTTGCGCTGCACGCAAAGTACCAAAGATATTATTCCAAACGGCTTCGCCAGGATTTTTTTCAACCATTGGTACATGCTTGTAAGCGGCTGCGTGATAAATGGTTTGAACCTTAAAAGTTTTACATACTTTTTCAATACGTTTAGAGTTTGTGACTGAACCCAGAACGGTAATAATTTCTATGGGTTTAGCTGGCTTTATATTAGTTAATAAGTGATTTAATTCTTTTTCAATGGCATAAAGCCCAAACTCACTAAGTTCAAATAAAATCAGCGCAAGTGGTTGTAACTGAACTATTTGTCGACACAATTCAGATCCTATCGAGCCGCCAGCCCCCGTTATCATAACTACTTTGCCGCTTATGGTTGCTTTAAGGAGCGATGGGTCTGGTGCTACCGGGTCACGACCCAAAAGATCAGCAATATCGACTTCTTGTAAGGCATCAACAGTCACTCGGCCCTGAGCTATATCAGATAACCCTGGCATTGATAGTACATGAATAGCGTAAGGTTCAAGTAAGCGGATAAGTTCACTGATGCGTGAACGCTTTGCAGAAGGCATGGCCAGTAAAACATCAGAAACTTGATAGCGCTCTATTAAATAACTTAAAGAGCTTAGCGGATATATTCGCAGGCCATTTGCTTTTCTTTTGTGTAATGATTTATCGTCATCAATAAAGGCGACTGATCTAAAATCTCGACCGTGCGCTAGGGCAGAAGCTAGTTGCACACCGGCACTACCTGCTCCATAAATAACTACATTTTTTTTACCAAGGTTTGCTGAGCCTCGACTGCCTGCTAAGCTAAAATATGTTTCTCCCAGCCACCAGCGTGCAAAAAAGCGACTGCTACCAACCAAGACCATAATAATGAGCCAGTTTAGTGGCGACACCGTTCTAGGAATAATTTTGATAGCCGATTCATACAAAACAAATGCAAAAACAAGCGCGTAAAGCGTAGTAGCCTGAATTATGGTCCATAAGGCCCTGATTTCAATATACCGAATAATTGCCCGATATAAGCCTAATCTTGCAAAGATAGGGACAGCGATGAAAGGTGCTACTGCAAATAAATACCACTCATCCCCTTTAGGGATATAAAGTTCTCCCCAGCGTAAAGAAAAAGCTGTCCAAAGTGCGATCAGGACAAAAGAAATATCAGTACAGATTAGGATAATCGCTTTATATCGACGCTGAAGGCCAATAAACCAGTGAGCTAATCGTTTTTGCATGACTTTGATTCTCTAGTACCGGCTTGAAAATAGACAGCCAAGAAAATTAGTGGCAAATAAGCTGATACCAACCCTAATAATGCATTTAATTTCATAAAACCTACCAGTAGCGCCAAGGGTGTTAACCAGAATATATTAATGACACCAATAGCCAATGAAACTAATTTATGTGAATTATAATACCGGGACGCATATTGATAAGCATGACTTCGGTGGGCTTCATAAACTTTTTCACCGTCAAGAAAACGCCTTGCCAATGTCCAAGTTGCATCAACAATAAAAACGCCCAGTAAAATTAGCCAGCTCCAAAAAAATTGCGGTTCAATCCAAGTCGCCTGAATAGAAAAAAGCCCCAGCACTATACCCAAAAAACCACTACCCGCATCCCCCATAAATATTTTAGCGGGCGGAAAATTCCAAAACAAAAAACCAATAACGGTCATTGCCAGTAATAAAGTTAAGGCACACAAACCAATGACATCCGTGCCTAATAAAAACAAAAGAGCACCGCCCAGACAAACAGTTATTGCTTCGATGCTAGCCAAGCCATCAATTCCATCCATGAAATTGTAGAGATTAAGTAGCCAAACCAAATAAAATAGCCCTAGAATTTGCCCCGCCCAACCTAGATTAATAGTAAAGATATCATGGCTATTGGGCAACGAAAACACGAGTGGAGGCAATCCTCCCAGCCAGTAAAGTCCCCAAGCCGCTCCGATAAAATGAGCAAGTAGTCGCCATCGTGCCGGAATGTGACCATGGTCATCCAAAAAACCGATCAAAGCCACCCAAGCTCCTGCGCCAAACAGAGCCCATAAGGTTTCTGGTGTTAACAAGTCCATCCATGAAAGCACGGGAAGCCCCAATAAAAATACGATAACAATCGACAAGCCGCCACCGCGAGGCGTTGGTATGCTATGAGAGCTACGGGCATTAGGCATATCCAACAAGCTCATTGCCAATGCGTAACGACGCAACAATCCGGTGATTATTACAGTTAAAAGCAAAGCAATAAAAAAAAGCCAACTGAATTTAATCATTTGCATTACTTCTATAATACTGGGCCGTTTTAAGCAATGCTTCATCTATAGTCACGGGTGGCTTCCATTGCAACACATCACGAGTCTTCGACATATCAACTTGTAGCGAGCTACAAAGTCGTTGCGATAAAGCTTGCTTACCTAACATCGTAAAGCCCCAAGCTAGTAAAAAAGCGGGAATTTTAAGTAAGCAAGCTTTTTTTCCAAGGGCTATTGCTGTTCGTTGCAAAAGTTCCGTGGTGGATAAGTCTTCGTCATCGCTTGCCAGAAAGATTTGGTTGGTTGCTGCGGGGTGATCAATGCAAGTGTTAATTAAGTCAATCAAATTATCGACCGACAAAAGGCTTCGTTGGTTATTAATCGCACCTAGCGGTAAAGGATAACCTTTATCCAGAAAATACATCATGCTTAGAAAATTAGCCTTAACGCTTGGTCCATACATCAGTGGTGGGCGAATAATTACAACTTCAAGTTCTGTGTCCTGGGCTAATTTTAGTAAAGCATCCTCGGCTTCGCGTTTGGAAATGCCATAAGGATCTTGTGGGTTTGGCGAGTCTTCAGCCGTAAACGGATGTCCTGGCAATGTTGCTTCACCATTAACTTTAATAGAACTGATGAAAATAAATCGCTTTACCCCCGCTTTAACAGCCTGCCGAGCAAGATTTAAAGTGCCTTCAACATTGACTTTGCGAAACTCAGCTAAAGCATCATTAGTAATATCATTCATTACATGTACGCGAGCGGCAAGATGAATAACCACATTT
Organism: Methylococcales bacterium; assembly: GCA_026399095.1. Classification (GTDB taxonomy): domain Bacteria; phylum Pseudomonadota; class Gammaproteobacteria; order Methylococcales; family Methylomonadaceae; genus Methylobacter_C. The sequence continues at coordinate 77,735 of JAPLRP010000019.1, forward strand.
ATCCTTGCTAAAGCTTCGCTCCAATCCGTTTTATCGTTTATTTCACCGATGTAGACAAGCTCATTATTGTCGACTTGTTTTCTTGATGTGCGCACCTCTGCGCGGACATAAAGTCCTTGTCGAATTAGGTGGGAGCATAGCGGGCTACCCACAAAACCGGTGGCTCCAGTAACAAGCACAGTCGTCGATTTTGGGTTATGCTTACTATGTAAGTTATCCATTTTCCTCATTATATTACGGCATCATAATAATAGTATTTTGGCCCGAGAGTTTCTGATTTGAACGGCATATCTCGTTACGGTTGCTAGGCATTATTGAGAGCAATGCATAAAGGAAAGTTATAGGTTTAAAAGGGCCTACTTTATAAAAAATTTACCTAATGATAAAACTATCAAGGTTAATTGGTCATTATATTTTGCATTTCATTGGCTATTAAATCACCCATATACAAAAAACCATTGGTGCTTAAATGGGTATCATTGGGCATATAAAAATCTTTAAGTATCTTACTTTCTTTGATAAACGCTGCGCTTAAATCGGGAGCGGTTAGCTCTGGGTATTGAGCAAACTGTTGCCATATGTTCTGATACGGATATTTATTCAATGCCCCATAGCCCAGATAAACGGTTGCTTTATCAGGCACAATTACCCATATTGGCTCTATATCTGCGGTTTTTAAATTTTTGTTAACGGTCAATACGTTAGCAATAGAAATGAACGTTGGTTTATCAAAATCTCCAGTAGTAAAAAGGGCGAAATTGCATAAGCGATGAGAAAACCACTGACAGCCATTAATATTAATAGCTTGCACAAGACCTGATTTAATATAATTTTGGGGTAAATTTAAGAACAGTTTAATGCTGTTATAAAGCGCCGTGACTCCCCATCCTCCACCATTGACTCTATTCCAAGAGACGCGTTCGCGCGAAGTTAATTGATCCTCGTGGTTCTCGGAGCTAATGACTTGTAGCGTTTTAGCAATTGGATGGTGAGGCGCTTTATAAAGAGTATTCATCCGAATTTGAAATAGACGCTCTATACTCTCAATTATAACGTAACGACCTTTAAAACCAGAAGCCCTCAACTGATTACCTAAGTCACTGTGTAAGATGCCATTGGTTTTTAAGTCATCCCAGTGAATCGTTCCTACTTTTAAACCACCTGCAATTAGTTTGGTTTGCCAAGTTCGACCCATAGAAAAAGAATCACCAATGATTAAAATATCGGCCTCATCCAATGGATAATCTTTAAACAAGTCCAGTGAAATGGATGGTTGCGGCAGTTGCCAACCAAAATAACGTTCCGGAAAATTACCAGTGCGAGTTAAATCGCCATAAATTTTCTCAAAATATATTTCCATACATCCAAAAATTACAGCCATGAAGAAAAACATATAAATCAGGATTAAACTGTATTTTTTAAAGCTGATAGGTTGTAAGAGGATGTTCATTATTTTTTGTGTAGGACTTAAAATTGAAAGTATAAAAAAGTTGATTGTTTATGCAAATTTATGAGTACAAAATAACTTATTAGAGTAATGATAATGGCACTAACTATAGATGGTTGCCATATTAATAATGTGGGTTTTTTAAGCAATTTCTCTGAGTTTAAAGCGGATGAATAATTGGCCATAATTTGCTGCACATTGGGCATAGTAAAAATAATAATTAGCCCTACAACAAGGAGCTTGATAATTTTGCTGGAAGGTAAATTACTCATCGTCAGGGTGCCGATAAATTGAGCGCCCCCATTTTTAAGAATGGCACCCAGTGTCGAAAACTCGGTATATTTGGAAAATGAACAGCCATTCGATCCAGTCATACCGCTCAAAAGTTCTGTAGCAACGGTCAAATTATCGGCTCGAAAAAATACCCAACCCACTACTACAGCTAAAAATGTTAACAGACCGGCGCCAAAACGAGAAAATTTACCGCCATCAGGCCACTCCATGCGTTGTTTTAAATTTCGCCAGGCATGATTAATGATCAGGTACAGTCCATGTAAACCACCCCAAATCACAAAGGTCCATCCAGCGCCATGCCATAATCCTCCCAGTAACATGGTTATCATTAGATTTATGTAACGTCTAAATTTTCCGTTTTGACTACCGCCAAGAGGAATATATAAATAATCGCGCAGAAAACGCGATAGTGTGATGTGCCAACTGCGCCAAAAATCAATAATACTGAGTGACTTATAGGGTGAGTTAAAATTGATGGGTAAGCGCACATTGAATAGCAATGATAAACCAATTGCCATGTCTGAATACCCAGAAAAATCAAAATATAATTGCAAGGTGTAAGATAGCGCGCCAAACCATGCTTCAATCAACATTGGGTGCCCACCTGCTTTTACCCCCTCAAAAATTGGCGTGGCATATTCTCCTAAGCTATCGGCAAGCAGCACTTTTTTAGCTAAACCCAAAATGAATATAGTCAAACCAATCGCTATATTGTCCCAATTAACTCGACAGTTATCCTGTTTTGCAAATTGTGGCATCATTTCTTTGTGGTGCAGAACGGGGCCAGCGATTAAGTGCGGAAAATAAGTTACAAATAGCGTGTAATGAACGAAGTTATATTCTTTAACTTTACCTTGGTAAGTATCGACCAAAAAAGCAAGTTGAGTAAAGGTGAAAAAAGAGATCCCTAAGGGTAGAAATATTTTAGCTATATTAAAAGCTGACCCTGACAGAAAGTTCGCTGACAAGAAGTTGAGATTGTCCATGAAAAAATTAGCGTATTTAAAATACCCCAGTAAACCTAAATTAGCAATAATTGAGGTGATTAACACGAGTTTTGCATGATGTCGAGAACGAGCAAGGCTATGCCCTATCAAATAACCTGCGCCATAGTTGACGAGAATAGAGCTTAGTAATAAGCCTAAAAAACGCGCATCCCACCAACCATAGAAAAATAACGATGCGGCAGTTAGCCAAAGTGTTGCCAAATGGTGACTATATCGTCCTAGACTATAAAATACGAAAATAACAACAGGCAGAAAAGCAAAAATGAAAACATACGAATTAAATATCATGAATAAGGCTTACCGGTTATTTTTTTGTTTGTCTACAAAAGGCTGTAATAACAAGGTCGCATAAAACAAAGTCTTGCAGATTAACTTGTTTAGTCGATTCTTTAGTTAAAAACATCATCTTTTATTGCTCGTGTTTATTATTAATTTCTTGAGGGGTAATATTAGAAGCCAATTGCAAGTAAAATGCTTTCAATGCGTTATAAAGTAAATCGGCAGTAAAATTACCATTAACTCGGGCTCTTGCCGCCAACCCCATTTCTTTATATTTATTTGGATTTTCTATCGCATCCAACATGATCTGCATTAATGCCCCAATATTCCCGCCAGGAAACAATCGTCCTGTTATACCATCTTCAATGGCATCTATTAATCCAGGTATAGCCGAGCCAATTGTGGGCACACCTATAGCCGCTGCATCTATGACGATAGTTCCAAATCCTTCGCGGTAACTGGGTAGACATAAAACATTAGTGGCTGCCAAATAGACTTCATGATTTTTTACTAAATCAAATTCAAAGACATTATTGAACATATCTGGATTGTTGTTGTGCAATCGTCCAATCTTTCCATTAGATTCATCAGGGCCTATAAATAATAGTTTTGCCTCAGAGTGAATTCTGGCGACCTGCGCAAATGCTTCCAATATATCAATAGCGCCCTTGTCCTGACTTTTTCGTGCAATGAATGCAAATACAAAATCTGATTTTTTAAGTTTTAGTGACTTACGCAATTCGTTGGCTTGGTTCGCTAAAGATTGGCTATTAAATCTTGTAATATCAACCCCAGAAAGTGAGCCTTTTAACAAAACGGGTAATGATTGCCCTGCATGAGTGATTTTGTGATTATGCAGAAAAGCCGATTGAGATGGGCTATCCGTTAAACATATTGTGTTTAAGGAATTTATCGATTTATCAGCCAGATAATGAAGTGCTCTAGTTAGCCCTGACTTCGTTGCCCAAACTTGTCCGGTAAAAGTATGAATTCGAATAGGTATCCTGCAAAAAAAACCTGCAAAGGCAGTTAACAATCCTGCTTTTGGCATGATTGAATGCACAATATCCGGTTTATAGATTAGCAAGAAGCGACAAAGATCAATAAAAGCCAATAGGTCAGTAACAGGATTTAATTTTCTATCGATATTTATATCGACCCATTTAACATCAGGAAATGCTTCTTGGCATGATGATACGCCTTGCCCAACGACGCATACTTCAAAATCTTCAGACATTCTTGTTAGCGTGTTGGCCATGTGCCAAGGTACTACATATGAAGCGGTAACTACTCTGACTACCTTGAGTTTTTTTTTCATCCGATCCATTCCAAATTTATATCGTATTTATCAGAGCTATTCATTTTTGCCTATTTAACTTTTCTTTAAGTTCGATTGCCAATAGTTAACGAGATTGGCCAATCCATCTTCCATAGAAATTAAATGGTTGTAACCCAATTCTTGCTCAATTTTTGTATTTTGATAAATAGTATAGTTTGTTAAGGCATTTATTCTTGAATCAGTCAGTGGCATGCCAGGAATCCATCCTAACAATTTGATAAGTAAACGCACAGGTAATTCAGGTATTCTCAGATGAGGTATTTTGCACCCTAACGCATTGGTGATTATTTTTACAAAATCCTCCAAACTTCGGTAATCTGATAAATTATAAACTTGGCCCTTTAGGTGTTTAGCAGATCCACAGAGTAGCAGTGCTTTGACTACATTATCTACGTGTATATAATTTGCTGAAGCACTGGGTTGTCCTATAAAAAAAAACCACCCTTTCTGAATCAATGCAATCAGGCCGAACAAGGAGCGATTGCTCATTGTTTCACCATATACGATAGATGGTCTAAGGATGACATAGTTAAACGCTCCTTGATGCGCTGCATGGATTACCAAGTTATCAGCCTGTACTTTGGTTTCTTCATATTCGCCTTTCGGATTTAAACTTGTTTCCTCAGTCACAATCCCCTCACGGTGCTGACCATAAGCACCCGTGCTGCTCAACTGAACCCAACGACCAATTCGTCCCGTTGCCATATTGATTAATCGGGCTGTGCCATCGACATGTAGTGCTTTCATTTTCGTTGCGTCTTTAATTTCGCCGGCACAATGGTAGAGAACATCTGCTTTATCAACGAATGACAGTAAATCTCCAGCGTTGCTAAGGTCGCCAGAATACCACTTTACAGAATCTGGCAGTTCAGACTTTTCGGGGGGGCGACGTGATAGTACTCTAACTTCATCACCTTGTTCCAAATGACGCATAACCAGCTTACGACCGATAAATCCCGATCCGCCAGTGATTGCAACAATCATTGCCACGAGAATAGTTTTTTATGTGATTTTTGAATGTACATGTTCTTAAAAACGTCCGATCAAAAACAAGGCTCGCAAAATAAAGGTATCAAAATATCTTTGCCTGATAAGCCTTGAAGCGAATGCAAGTTTAAACCTTTTAATAATGTTATCTTTCCCATCGATTATATTTTCCAATAGATCCAACTGGTTATCTTTTAGCATCCATGAAAAGCAGCGCTTAAATTCTTTGGCCTGTGTCGCGAGGCCAAAGATACCGCTATCATTTTTTATAAAGCGCTTTATTCGGCGATATAAATCCTGAAATATATTTGTAGCAGCTCCCAAGCTGTTATTATCGTGTTGCCGATATTTAATGGATGGGAATGCATCATAAATAACTGTGCCAAAGGTAACGATGACGATATAAGCCCACCAGTCATGGTAAAACCACCAGTTTTGCATTATGACTGGGCATGGTGGGTTTTCTATAATTAATTGTCTTGCTGATTGCGTAAGAGCAACAGTGCAGCCTATAGCGATATTTTCTACGAGTGCGTTTTCAAAGGCAATTGCCTTAGGAATCCTTGAATACTTGATATGAGCTAGATTGTCATCAACATATTCGAGTCGAGAACAATATAATGCTATTTGTTCTTTTTTAGCGGATAGTTTATCAACGGCACGTTCAATTTTTGAGTTTTGCCAATAGTCATCTTGGTCGGCAAAAAAGTAGAAATCAAAATTGTTATCGGTGTGCATGAGCAGCTCAAAAAAACTATTCGCCGGGCCTAGGCGAACATTAGCTTCAATAAATGCAATTTTAATTTTGTGCGCATAACTGTGGATTATTTCCAGGGTTTCATCAGTTGAACCGTCATCCCTGACCATTAATTTGAAATCAGTATAAGTTTGAGCCAGCAAACTATCCAGAAATTCTCTGATATATTTGGAACCATTGTAAGTTGCCAACAAAATAGCAACTTTACTTTTTGGTTCTATGGTTTTTGCAAGCTGCACAACTAACTCCGGCTGTGTCGACAGATCAGAATCCAAGTTTATTCCTCAAAAACAAGCTTAAAGCACTAAAAAAAGATTTATAGGCGTAAGGCCAAGCGTTAATTGTACATTTGACAAGGTTAAGTTTTTGTTTTGTAGAAAGATTTAAGCTGAATACCCGCCGGAATACAAAGTCGATATAAATGTCACCTTGAGATACCCAAAACTCCTCATAAAAATTATCCATACATCTCATTGACATAAAGTCCTCAGGAAGAGGGATATATTGATTGTCTTCCATCGAAATACGCAATCTGTCTACACAGCGATTAATAGATTGCTCGTTAATCGCTTTTTCACGCACAGTCAGCAATCTATCATGAATTGCATCCCTGTTTTTTATGTGATTTGATAATGCACTGATTAAATCTGCAATCGTGTAGGATTTTAATATTTCTGCATAAGAGTAACCCGCCATTAAACCTAATCCGAATGAAGGAATACCCAACATAACGGATTCAAGAAATCCTGTTCCGTTCCCTTGCGGAAAGCTATCAACATAACAATCTGAAGTCTCAAGAAGTTCCATATATCTCTTATGAGGTTGTGGGCCTAAAAAATCGACATTTTGACGGATATTTTTATCTAATGCTCTCCAGTACTTTTCTTTACCCGTTGGTCCACAAATTGTGAATTTGACCCTATTTTGTATTGAGTTGCGACTATAAAATTGATTAATAAATTCAGGAACACTATATTCGCCCCAAGGAACAAATTTATTGTAATGCCCCGCCATGAAGACTTGTATTGCTTCGTTTTTGCCGGGATTACTTTGTTTGAGATCTAATATAGGTATCGGAATCCCTACAAAGCTCTGTTTATGATCAATGTTACGAATTGCTCCCCGAATCCATCCGTATTTGCTAATTTCAAATACTTTTTTTGCTGCCGCATAACCAAAACTAAATAAATGGTCAGCATGATTATACATAAAAACGTTTACACCTGATTTAGCTAATAGAATTGCTGCAATAGCACCATAAATATCATCAGGATGGATATGTAAAATAACGTTATTAAATTTAAGTCCAATGGCTACAATTTCTGAAATTGTGGCCGCGGCTGAGGGCTTCCGAATTCCATTAAAAACCAGAATATGCTGTGGGATTTTATTCAGAACGTCTTCTGGTAACCTATCAAGTATTGCCAATCCATCGCCTGCCCCGGCTGTTAGGAATCTCTCCACAACTCGCGTGTGTCCTCCAATAGAGTAACCGGTTGTCATCAAGTGAAGCGTATCTGAAGTGGCTTGCTTAGCCTTGCCATTCAATAAGCCAGAAAAATATTCGGCAAATTTTAGTTCAAATTCACTATCCGCTAATATCCCAATATAATTAGCCGAGAGAAACTTGCCATAGATACTTGCAACCATTAAAGCCGCGTCAATATCTGTTTTGGAAAGGTTTAATGAAAAGTTTTTCAGGTTATTTGCAACCTTTTGGGCCGCTTCAGTGTGACTCATTATTCAACTCTCTTATCATCCTATTGCAGTGTATAACCATCCCACCATTACTTAGTATTGAAAACACATAGGTTCCAAGAAACGCATACACAGCACCTTTAATACCGAATTGCGGAATTAGCCAAAGGTTGGCTACAAAATTTATTATACCGAGCAATAGCGTAAGTGCCGCAGCTTGCCAAAAATAGCCTCGGCCAATCCATTGTGGAGCCATAACTGTAGAGAAAGTCATGCCGATTAAGCCTAACAGCATCCACTGAAATGGCTCCACTGCCGGCCTGAACGATTCGCCTGCCAACAAAATAATACCCCATGGCGAAATAAGTGCAGCGATTACAATTAAAACAATCATTCCTAAATTGATTTGTATAAGTAAACATTTGTTGTCCTTCCAGGCCGCATTTACCCCAATTTTTGCCACCTTCCCATAAATTACCATGGTAGCTGCTTGTGGGATGATCATGAATACACCCAGTAACTGAGTAACTAATTGAAAGTATCCGGTCTGTTCAGGGCCATGATAATGATTAAGAATCAGTATATTGGCAGATGTAAACAAAAAAGTACCAATAGCATTGAAATGAAGTTTAAGTGCTCCCGATAAAAGTGCTTTAATTTCAGCTTTGTTAGGACGACAAGTAAGTCCTTTACTTCGAGCGAAAGCGAATAGAAAGCCGATCCCACCCATTGCAATAATTATCTCCCCCAGAAGGTTCGACTCCATTACACCAGTAACGCCAAAGCCCAAACTACCAACCAGAATAAAGACGGTAATAACTGAAACCGTGCGGCCAATAACCTGATAGCGATTATAGGTTCGAATATGTTCCAAGCCCATTAATAATGAGCTACCGTATTGCTCCCAAATCATAAAGGGCAGGGCAAGAAACCCTACGAAAAGTGGAAATACCTCAATCCCCTTAAAAACCCCTTTAGGATTAGTCCAATAAAGACCTAGTGCTACCAGCCAGCCAGTCATGGTTAAGATCACGGCAAGTAGTAGCAAGCTGCCCAATAGACTACCAAAGCGCTTATGTTCACGATCATCGGCCATTCGATGTAAAGCCACCTGTCCCAAGCTTAGATAAGTAATGGTACTGAACATGGCAACCCAAGTTGTGATTGTGGCAACTTGTCCTCGCCCTTCTGGACCCAATAAGCGAGCAGTCAGGGAGATGGTAAAAAGACCAATCAGCAAAGAATAGATTTTTGCACCACTTGTGTGTGCAATAGTGGCCCACAAATCACGCACGCAATGCTACCTTAGTGGCCTCTATTGCTGATTTAAGGTGATTGGTTGTCAGGTGTGGGCCAATAGGTAGGCTTAATACATTTTGATGAATGCGTTCAGCGATGGGCAAATCGCCCTTGCCAAAGCCCAGTTTCGCATAAGCAGCTTGAAGATGGGGTGGAATAGGGTAATGAATTAAGGTACCAATGTCGGCTTCGCCGAGTTGTTTTTGCAAGTTATCGCGCTGTGGATGTTGTACGACATAAAGATGCCAGACTGGTTTAGCCCATTCGGGAATAAGCGGCAATAGTAAACCGATGTTTTTCAGTTCGTCACTGTAGCATTCAGCGATATTGCTTCTGCGTGCATTCCATTCATCCAGTACTTTAAGTTTAACCCGCAAAGCCGCTGCTTGCAGTGGATCAAGACGGCTATTAAAACCAAGTACATCATTGACATACTTAACGCGAGATCCGTAATTACGTAGAACATTGATACGGTCGGCCAGTTCCGCATCGTTGGTAGTAATGGCTCCACCATCACCATAAGCTCCCAGGTTTTTGCCGGGATAAAAACTCCATGCGACGATATCGCCATGAGCACCAATTCGTTTGTCTTTGTAACGTGCACCGTGTGCTTGAGCGCTATCTTCCAATACTCGTAAATCATGTTTTTTGGCAATCGCTAATATTGGATCCATGTCGGCCGGTTGGCCGTAAAGATGTACCGGCAAAATAACTTTAGTACGATCAGTTATCGCTGCTTCAATGCGGGTGGGATCAACGTTATAAGTTAGCGGGTCTGGTTCAACAGGAACAGGTATTGCGCCGCACTGGCTAACAGCCAACCAGGTAGCAATGTAAGTATTGGAAGGCACAATGACTTCATCGCCTGGCTTTACTCCTAAAGCTAATAATGACAAATGCAAGGCATCTAGGCCATTGGCAACACCTACACAATAGTTTGCCTCGCAATAGTTTGCAAATTCTGCTTCAAAAGCTTCGACTTCCGAACCCAATATATACCAGCCCGAATTAAGTACGCGCTTGATTGCGGCATCAATTTCCGGTTGTAATTCGAGATAGCCGGCTTTCAAATCAAGGAATGGAATTTTCATTTACTTAATGCAGTTAAATATTCGGGGTATTCGCGGTAGTAATCAGCTTCGTCATATTTGTTGGAAGCGAGAACCATACAGACTGAACCAGAAGAGAAATTATCCAGTTCTCGCCAGATCATGGGGCAGACGTATAAACCATAATAAGAACGGCTTAAATGTACACGTTTTTTCTTTTTTCCATCGTCAAGTACCACGTCAAAACTACCGGACATCGCTATAATAAGTTGGTGTAACCCCTTGTGAGCGTGACCCCCGCGTTCGGAGCCGCCCGGCACATCATAAAGATAATAAACACGTTGGATGTCAAAAGGTATTTGATTGCCTGATTCAACAAAAGTCAGGTTGCCTCGGGGATCGGCTATTTTTGGTAACTCTATGATTTTGCATAGATCAATATTCATTAAACGACTCCAAACTTAATTCAAATTGGTGTTTTATTCAAACGCCAAAATATTTTCAGGAATAAACGTAGCGTGTCTTTTGCCTGCTTGTGAAATGGTCGAGCCATTGATGGTATAAAGATAATTCATTAGGATTGAAATAATGGGTCTTTGCTTAAAATCATTTAAAGTTAATTATTATTAGAGCATTATCATGATTAGCGTTAGGTAATGTCAACGTTCGGCACTGTCTTTTGTGAGCTTTGCAGCTCTTCAGTAATGGGATTTAATTCATTATTCTCGTTCAGATAGCCAATAATTCTGGCGGGGTTGCCTATTACAACAGCTCGATCAGGGATAGATCGGGTTACCACTGCACCAGCCCCCACCATAGCGGCTTCACCGATAATGATATTGGGCAAGATAACAGCTCCTCCTCCTATAGATGCGCCTTTACGCAGAATAGTTTGAGGAAAACTATCCGGGTAGTGTTTGGATCGTGGGAATTTGTCGTTAGTAAATGTGACATTGGGACCAATAAAAACGTCATTTTCAATACGCAATCCATCCCAAAGCTGTACGCCACTTTTTATAGTCACATTGTTACCAATAATGACATCATTTTCAATTAGAACCTGAGCACAAATATTGCAGTTAGTGCCAATTTTTGCATTGGGTAGCACGACACAGAATTGCCAGATGCGCGTATTATCGCCAATGTTTTTGCTTTGCACATCAGCAAGAGAATGTATTGTTTTAGACATTTAGCGACCGATAATTTTTAAAATTCCTGAAATCCATAGAGACTAGCTGACAGCCAGTAACTTACCTTTTATTGTGTTGTCGTTAAAATTTCGAAGAACTTATTCGACCAGACTACCCTATATCCCTGTCTTTGCTCAAACTCTGAGAATAAGTGACGGGATTCCTCCTGATTCCAAAACGTAGCCAGCGGCTGGATCTCGATTGGCCAAGTATTAAAGTATGTGTTGCCTTTAGCACGAACGATACAGGATAGTTTGATGCCCGATTGTTCTTTTTGGTTTATCAGAGCTGCAAGTTTTGCCGTATCCATGACATCAGGCCATGAATTGCCAAGCCAAGGGTGGGTTTCAGTTAAAAAATGTACGGTTGGAATTACATTGTAGGCAAGTACTTCATCCCTCGGCTTTGTATAGTTGGACATAGCGTCAAGTAATTCAGTAACTACTTTGGCTCGCTCGGAGGTAGTGTATGTTCCTGCCAGAAGATGATGGGCTATTGGATGCGTCATGGTGTAGCGGTTCTTGCTATCCAAGTAAGTATGCTTCCAAGCCCCAATAAGCGAATGAAACAACAAAGCTATAATTATAGTTATCGTGAATACACGAAACCCACGAGCCGTTATTAAGAAGTTATTATTTGGTTTTAACTTTTTATTACTAATCTTAAACCAGAGCGGTAAAGACAAATCGTCACTACGCCATAGCCAAATCAGTGTAAGGGGCAAAGCCAACCACATGCCAAAGGCCGAATTGGAAATGCCAACATTGGAGCCGAGTGGTACCAAGACCAATATCATGCCAGCGATAAATGCCAATAAAGCCAAGGGCGTATCTTTTTTCACCTTAAGAAAAACAAGTGACAAAAGTACGATATAACAAATACCGGGGATGCACCATCGCCAGTTATCTTTAATATAAAAAATATAAACCAGAATAATAGCACTAGTCAAAATGATGACTGACGTTAAAGGGATTTTTTGTTTACTCGCCCAATTCGCAAGCCAAGCCCCCATGCCAATAATTAAAAGTGCTTTAATAAATGCCTTCTTATGATCATTAATAAAGACATTTAGCAATCCAGAACCGGAATGGTGAGATTTGGGCGTGACTGCCAAGTCGAAGAGCGCTTGTATGCCCTGAAAATAAATAACCTCATGCCTGTGTAGAACAATTAAGCACCAGATTAAAGCAACGCCTAGTGTAAATCCCCCAAAAAACAAAGCTGACCATGCTAATGTATTCCGTAATGACCATCGATAAGCCCAAGCATGTAGCCAAATTGCTGATATGAGAGTAATGCCCAGCAAGTTTGGTAGACGGACAAAAACATTGGCTCCCAATATGATGCCTGCTAAAACGATCAGTAGCTTTTGATTACCGACGATGCCTAAAAAAAGCAAAGCCGCTCCGGCAAGATAAAACAGTCCAGTTAGTTCGTTGTAGCCTATCCAGTTGCCAGCATATCCCCTTGTAAAAAAGACGGTCAGCAATACCATTGCAGCCAGCATGCGGCTGTGTCCAAGTTGGAATGCCAACAGTCGATAGGCGATAATCGCTGACGTGGTAACAACTATTACATATCCCAATTTATAAGCAACTACATCCTGGCCTAAAGCTAGCCCTGTCCAGTGGCCAATGAAACTACTTAACCAGCAGATGGCAACCACCATATCTGGATGCGTATAGAATTGTTGATAGCTGGTAAGCCAATAGCCCATGTCGGTAAAATCCAGACCTTGCCAAACGAACAACATCAACCAAGCGAACGTAGCTAATCCTAGCCAAATAGTTATATAGCCGTCGTTACGTATCGTGCTCAATTTGATAGCGCTCTCCAAGAGTACGCATGGATAATATTCATGTTATTTATTTATAAGCTGCTGATATTTAAAAATTAAGATTTTATACTGGTGAAGTAACGTTCTAAACGTTGGTATCTCTGATAGTTATTTGACTATGTTCTGTATTGTGGTGATGACATTGTTTTGGTAATCTTCCAAACCGGGCCATAAAGGCAAACGCACTAAGCATTCCGAAGTCCTGTTAGTGTTAGACATATCACCGACAGTTCGTCCGACCTTCATTCCATAGGGTGACGAGTGTAGCGGAACATAATGGAAAACACTGTTTATCTTTTTTTCTTTCAAATTATCGATGAACGCCGATCGCTCATCAAGACTGTTTAGCAAAAGATAATACATATGAGCATTGTGTAAGCAATAATCAGTAATCAGGGGGCGACGAAGCAAGTCATGTACTTCTAAATCTTCAAAAGCTTCATGATAGGCATTCCAGATTGCAAGCCGGCGCTTCGTGATAGTTTCAGCCTCCTCCATTTGTGCCCACAAGAAGGCAGCGACGATTTCGCCTGGCAAGTACGATGAGCCCATATCAATCCAAGTATATTTATCAACTTGGCCGCGAAAGAATTGACTTCGATTCGTACCCTTTTCGCGGATTATCTCGGCACGCTCGGCAAAGCGTTCATCATTGATCAGCAAAGCACCGCCTTCGCCAGAAATGATGTTTTTAGTTTCATGAAACGAATAAGCACCTAAGTGGCCAATTGAGCCTAATGGTCGTCCTTTGTAGGTAGACATAATACCTTGCGCAGCATCCTCAATGACTAACAGGTCATGACGGAGCGCGATATCCATGATGGTATCCATCTCACAAGCCACACCGGCATAATGCACGGGTACAATCGCTTTGGTGTGAGAAGTGATGGCTGCTTCAATCAGCGTTTCATCAATATTTAAAGTATCGGGACGAATATCTACAAAAACTGGGATACCACCACGTAATACAAAGGCATTAGCTGTCGAGACAAAGGTATAAGACGGCATGATCACTTCGTCGCCGGGTTGAATGTCAGCAAGAATAGCTGCCATTTCAAGTGCCGCTGTGCAGGAATGGGTCAGTAATGCTTTTTTGGAGCTCGTTTTATTTTCTAACCACTCATGACATTTTTTTGTAAATGGACCGTCTCCAGCCAGCTTACTGTTGAAATGTGCCTCGGCAATATAAAACAACTCCTTACCGGTCATGTAGGGTTTGTTAAAAGAGATTGTTTTCATGATTTTCTTGTTACCATTAATATGAAGCCCCCAAGTGGGAAATTTAAACCGTTGGTTATCAAATATAAATCCAAGTCCATAATCCTTTCATAGCATTATTTTACTATTGGTAAATTTCACGCGTTTTAATGACTTTCGCTGGATTTCCAGCTGCAATGCTGTAAGGAGGTATATTTTTAGTGACTACAGATCCAGCACCAATCACTGCACCTTCCCCAATAATGACTCCTTGAAGGATTGTAGAATTGCCGCCGATCCAGACTAAATCATGAATCACAATTGGCTTCGCTGTATCTACTAAATCGACTGTATTGTAATCGTGTCCAGCTGCAAATAGCTTTACATGAGGTCCAAATGCAACATTATTTCCAATTAATATTGTCCCTTCCTTCGCTTGGTGTGAGGCATAAAATTCACAGCCACGATTAATTGCTACATTATTTCCAATTTCAATTTTACTGGGATATCGAAAATAAGTTCCATAATCAATTAACACAGCTTTCCCGAGTTTACCTAATAACAATCGGAATATGAGAATACGTATTGGATAAGGAAGAAAATCTAGGATCGAAAAGACCAAGTTTAAAATAAAACTATAGGTTGTGTACAAATGCAATAGAGTGCGACGTTTCATTATTCCAGATCCAATTCTTAGTCTTTATTCAGTATCAATGAGTCATTTAACGAATATGTTTTTAAAGTCCAACGTATTGGGTAATTGTGTGAACGAAACCAGATCTTAGTCTATTTAAGTAGAGTTGGCTCCGAAAAAATGCCATTTAAATTCTCCCCAATTATGAGCCAAAATTTACTCCCCTTGAAATTATCCTATATTCTAGGTAAGTTGTTATTAGGTTGGAATTTATATCACTATAGCTTGGATAAATAATCATTTTGATGATGCGGCTATTTTAGACTGAGGAAATACAAAATATCGGAACAATAAAAATAACACCCCGGAAACAACTACAATTGCTGCGGCTTGTACTGCTTGATGAGGGAATTTGAGCTTCTCCCAAAGAAAATATAGCATAAGAAAGTCCACGCCAAAGCCTATCATATGGGCTACAGTATAGCGTAGTAGAGCTAGTGTATGTTTTCCTTGATAAGAGAACGCGTATTTTGAATGTCCAAAATATGCAGTAATTGCTCCTACAGGGTAAAGAAGAGAGATGGCGAATATGGGCTCAAGCCAAAAAAAAGTGACAAGCAAATAAATGCCATAGCCCAGCAAATTGTTGAGTACACCCACAACAGCGTAGCGAAAT
This sequence comes from Methylococcales bacterium, assembly GCA_026399095.1. Classification (GTDB taxonomy): domain Bacteria; phylum Pseudomonadota; class Gammaproteobacteria; order Methylococcales; family Methylomonadaceae; genus Methylobacter_C. The sequence goes on from JAPLRP010000019.1 coordinate 93,425, forward strand.
AACTGTATAACCGACTTTCTGTTTATTATCTTCAAAAGCAAATCAATTATGCTCTAGAATTGCCAAACCAAAGCCGGTTCTGCCGTAATCGTTGCCGTTGTACAACATGTAACGATGGTCTTTATGATCAAATACGAAGGGGTATTCGATCATTTCTGAATCCCATCCATCTGCTGAGGCCGTTATCCCGACTTGAGCGTCAAGGCGCTCCCATTTTTTTCCGTCACAGGATTCTGCGTAGCCAATTTTGTAGGCATTGCCCCGATAGGAGTACCACATTTTCCACTGGCCTTCATCATGAATCACAGATGGTCGAGAGATTGCATACTCACTTTCATTTGCATAATCAATAGCAACGACTCCGTTCCTTTGCCAATTTATCCCATCATCAGATTCTGCGTATTTGATATGATATTTGTGCTTGGGTAGCTTATTTTGCATCATCCACTCTGTGCAAGATAGGTACCACATTTTCCATTTTCCGTATTCAACAATGACACATGGCGTGGCGGTAAAGTGCGGTTCAAACATTGATCTGTCGAGAATAGGGCCGGGTGAATAGCGATGAAACTTTAAATTTTCATCGCTCACTGCAAGCCCAATTGAATTTCTAAATGGCACAGTAACACCTAGGTTCCATCCTTGATAGTACAAATAACGGGTTCCTTTTTCTTTGGTTAGCCAACAGCCCATAGCGCCACTATCATCAAAGCCGCCAAGCATGCCTGGAGCCAGAACAGGGCTATTGGCTATATTTACTATTTTATGTGGATTAAGAATATCAATATCTATAAATGCAGTATGTGCTTTATTCATAGTATCTCTAGTGGTGAAATATACCCTGTATATATCGCCTTCTAATCTGTCAGCAAAAGGAACGGCCGCATGTGTTTGCATCCATGTTGTTTCGCCTGATGGACAAAAAACCAGTCCAAGTTTTTTCCATTTATGACTCATATTCCTCTTAATCTTGTACTAGGTACTTTTGATCGTTCCGTAGCAGCGCCAATATATACACCGTTTGGCTCCGCATCAGCCAGTAGCAATGCACCAGCACCAATCACGCATTTTTCGCCAATCTTGATATGGTCGCGCAACGTTGCATTAACGCCGATAAAGCACTGCTCTCCGATTTCAACACCTCCTGAAACCACTACATGCGAAGCAATGAAGCAGTGATCTTTGATGATTGAATGGTGGCCAATGTGATTTCCGCTCCAAAGTGTAACGTTATTGCCGATAGTCACGAAGGGCTGAATAGTATTGTCTTCAAAAATAAAGCAGTTTTCACCGATACGGCCCTCGTTTAGCACAGTGGCGTGGGAGCTAATAAAACTGGCTATTTGGTAGCCTAATGCTTTGGCTGCAAGGTATTTTTCTTTCCGAACGGCATTGAGCTTTGAGTAGCTTAATGCAACAAAAATATCGAATTGTTCTGGTGCGTAATGCCTCTTAATTTCTTCAAAGGCTATAACCGGAAGGTCGCAGAAAGTTTTTTCCGTTAAATATTCTGCGTTAACAGTAAAGGCGACTACGTCATATGTAGAGTCGGTGCTAAAATAAAAATGTGCAATCTGAGCAATGTCACCGGTGCCAAAGATAACTAAAGATTTATTCATGGTTGCTTATTTACCAAGATCGTGAATTCATATAACCCGTAGTCGTGCAGTAGGGCTACTTTTTTTGAATAGCGTTTTTTACAGAGATCAAAGAGAACGCAAGGGTCTGAGTAATACAGGTAGTCGCGCATCTTGTCAGCATCTGAATAGGATGTCAGGCAATTGAACGCAAAACCTAGTCGGCTGGTTTTGTTAAGTATATCCAACGTAGTTTTGAGATAAGCTTGCCATTCGTTATCTGATCTACCCAGGCGAACATTAAAGATGCCACTTGCAACACCATAATCTGCAATTTGATCCGGCTCGCTGGAAAGAACAAAACGCGCTTGGGTTTTGTTTTGATAGCGTTGCTCTGCAGCTTGGATCATGTTTTCGGATACATCAATACCAGAATATAAAAAAGAATTATATTGGTCAGAAAGGAAGTCATTAAGTGCGCCATAACCACATCCCAGATCATTGATTGAAAAGTGATTTGAGGTATCGATAATTTTACATAGTTGTTCGAAACGCAATGTTTGACTTTCTTCTCCATTCCAATCAACACCCCGAGCTGTTTCTCCGTGCTCTGACAGTTTGTTTGTGTAGTAGGTGGCAACCTCAGTCAGCAGATCAGTTTTATTGTTTTGCATAAATTTGCCTAACGATGGTGTAGGGACGTTGCTTGGTTTCAGAAAATATTTTCGAGAGGTAAATGCCAACCACGCCTATAAAAGAAATCACCATGCCACCTAACAACCATATCGATGCCATTACTGATGTCCAGCCGCTTAATGGTTGTGTGAGAAACATCCAGTGAGTGGTCAGGTAAATGATATAGAAAATCGCAAGCAGTGAAATCGATAGGCCTATATAAAAGATACCCACCAATGGAGCATTACTAAAAGAAGTCACTGAGTTGACTAGTAAAGACATTTTTTTTTGGAAAGTATAGGTAGTTTCGCTAACACTGTGTTTTTTTATAATTTGCGGACGCTGATCAAAACCAGTGATGTGCCATAAGCCCGCCATGAAGACTTCTCTTTCCTCATGGCGCAATAAAGCCTCAACATAACGGTGGGTCATTAGTCTTGCAGTAACAATATTCTTGGGTAACGCCAACCCAGTGATTGCTTTAAAAAAGCTATAAAACCACTGGCCACTCCAGCGTTCAAACCAGCCACCCTTTCGCTGTTCTTGAACCCCATAGACCACTTCGCAATTTTCATGTTGCATCTGTTCAGAGAAAGTAATCAGGCACTCGGGCTCTTCTTCTAAATCACTATCAAGCAAAAACACCCGCTCTCCCTTTGCATGAGCCAATCCAGTCATCATTGCCTTGTGATGGCCGAAATTTCGGGAAAGATCAATTACGATAATATGAGGGTCATTTTCAGTGAGTTGTACGGCAATGTCGAGGCTGTTATCAGGCGATCCATCATTAACCAAAACGATTTCGTAATCTTCACCCACCAATTGCTTGGCAGCTGTGCTTGCTCGTTGATGAAATTCAGCGATGTACGGTGCTGATTGGTAGAGTGTTGCAACAATGGAAAGCTTCATGGACTGACGTATCTCATGTAGTGATGTGCATTTTTACCACAGTTAAACAATAAATCAAGAATAGTCACGCCATGAGTAAAATCGCCCCAGAGTTGCGGATAGTCTGAGTAGCCAGTGTAATCAAACCAAGTTAGCTTGATGCCCATGTCTGTAAAGATAGCTTCTTCAACATAATCCTTGGCAGCAGGGCCTGAGATGTATTCAGTACCACCAGCCTGAACACAAAGATCAGCCAAGCGCTCGGTTTTTCCATCAAGTAATTTATAGTCCCATGAATTACTGATTATTGTATTGATACCCAAGTAATGGCATACGGCTTCGATAAAGCGGCGATTTAATTGGGATAGTTGGGTGTAAGCGTCAGCGGTATAGAGAGGCTCAAGCCATGCCGCGATTTCATTAAAGTGTGGTGTGCGGCGATAGTTTTGCACCAACGCTTTCCAATGAACGGCCCTCCAGTCTGAACCATCAATTTCGGTATCACGGATTTTTTGATGATACTTACCCTTGACTTGCACAGGAACAGTTAACCACTGTATACCCTGTGGCGTCTTGATTTGATTACGGTTGCGCCAATCTCGGCGGGTATATTGCATGTCATCATAGAGGATAAACTCATCAACAGCCGCGATCATGTCGAAATAGCCTTTCCAGGGGATATAGTTAGATTGAAGAATGGCGATTTTTTTCATATGCCCATTATATCTCGTAGATAATAAACAATCAGATTTTATCTAAGCACCATGTTAATAAATTGAAGAGCTATTATCTCTAACCTTGATGGCACATGACACAGCTAGTAATTTACCCTACCTGATGATCCGTAAATTAAGGGATTCAGGTAAATAAGTAAACACATCCAATGGATTGTTAATGCCACTATAATTGATGCGAGACACTCTATCTGGTTACCGCGACCCATTATAAATAACGCCAGACATTTTGCCTCGTTACAGCGTGCCACCATAAATGTCGCCCAACATTTTGCTTCGTTAGCGCATTCCACAACGTGGTACAGCAATCCCATATTATAAAATGGTCTTACCAAATAAGTGGTAGCACTTACCTTATAGTGAGTCTTTATATTACCCTAATGAATAACTCTATCCATTAGGTGGACATTAAATGACACCATGTGTTTAACGAAGACCATGTTGTAATAATCTAAGCACATTCTGTGGGTTGAATAAATTAACAACGTTGCCGAACTCTCAACATCATATTAATCAAGTTTGTTGAGCAGAATAAAGCCTAAATTAGGTAGCTTATCTTTTGGATCTTGTTATTGGGCAGGGTAATGAAAGGTTTAAAGATTTTGCTGCAAAAACTCGACTTGCTAGCCAAACAAATACAATTGATATAATCACCTGCGTACATCAGTTAAGAATATTATTAATTAATAAATCTCTTGCCAGATAATCTGAAGCGATAGGCGTCAAATGTCCATGATCAAAGCTGGTTATTCCTGTTTTTTTATCATCACCTATTCTTGTTAAACAACCTGAGTCATTACATAAAGCACTTATTACATCCACAAAAACCAAATGCTTTGCTTTAAGGAATTGTGTTTTCAGCGAAGCATTTGCATTTATTGTTTTTTCGTCAATATTTACAAAGGTTCTTTCTGGTGTATTACTCCATAAATTGCGCATTATTATTTTAGGTAAATCACTTTTCCAATGAGGAGCTGGCCCAGTAAATATTACTTTGTGGACGCCGCTTACCAATAAAAGGTCGCCTATTTCATTTAATTCGTTAAATTGATGTCCATCGGCTTGTGCCATAATGACTACACTGGGTTTTATTTCTTGTATTGTTTTTAATGCAAACTGATTCGATCTTTGGCAATAATCATTGCTGGCATCTTTTTGAAACTTAGTGCTTGGAGGGCAGCCGGAACTGGCTACTATTAGGATTTGCCAGTCATCCGGGATGTTGTTGTTTAAGCCAAAATAAAGCTGTTGTGCATGTGAATCGCCCCATATAAACAAAATATTTTTCTTTTTGGGATCCGGATTTGGCGTATAACACGTTTTATCGATATGTAATTTAGGTGTTTTTGTTACGTTACTAATACGATGCTTTTCATAATCATAAAAATCACAATCGTTACGGTACTTGGCGGCCATGCCTGTTGCTTCGAAATAATTTTGTTTAGGCAGGCTGTTTTCAAAATAATTTGCAAAATCATTTTTTTCTTTACTTCGAAAACCATAACCTTGAAAGCCATCATTTTTGTATAAAACATAGCCACCAGAACCCACTAATAGCATTAAAGTGATTAATATATAAACGGTGCTATTACTTTTAGCTTTTAGTCGAATGGGCTTTTCAATCAACTGATAGGTCAACCAAGCAAGTATAATTGACACTAAAAGTGCAATACTGCGCATTTTTAGAGACGCTTCACCTTCCAAAATACAAGCAAACGACAATAAAGGCCAATGCCATAAATACAGGGGGAAACTGATCAAGCCAAACCATACCAATAGTCGGTTTGATAAAACGATACGGTTGAACCCTGCTTGTGTACCAGCTGAAATTATCAGCGCTGCGCCGAGTGTTGGTAATAAAGCCCAAGTGCCAGGGAAATGTCGATCCTTGTTAAGGATTAAAAGTCCGTAGCCTATTAAAGCAGCACCCAGAAGCGACTGGGCATTACGTAATGTGCGGAGGTTTTCTTTAGGGAGGCCCGTCCATATGACAGCAACTAACCACCCATCAAGTTTTTGTTTTTGTGTCGCGAATAGATTTGGCTTATACAAAGTAACATAGGCCAATATTGAACCTATTAATAACTCCCAAAAACGTGTTTGTGGTGAATAAAAAGTGGCTATGGCATCACCCCGTATTCCTTTAACATTCAAAATAAAGGAGAAAATGGCGATGACTATCGAAATAGTTAATAAATTGAACTTCTTTTTCCAGGCAGCCCATAATAGCAACGGCCAAACAATATAAAACTGTTCTTCAATCCCAAGCGTCCATAGGTGCAATAATGGTTTGGTATCGGCAGTATTGTCAAAGTAGCCGCTTTCATTCCAAAACATGAAATTAGCAATAAATCCGGCGCCACCCGCTATGTGTTTGCCAAGTTGTTTATATTCATCTGCTAAAAGTGCAAACCAACCGAAGATAAGGCAGGCAATTAATACGAGTAGTAATGCAGGAAATATGCGCTTAATTCGACGACTGTAAAACTCAATAAAGCTAAAAGTGTGATGATCTAAATTATCAAAAATAATGGTGGAGATTAAATAACCCGAGATGACGAAGAAAATGTCGACGCCAATAAATCCACCCTTAAGGGAAAGTGGAAACGCATGAAAACAAATAACAGAAATAACCGCTATTGCGCGTAAGCCATCAATGTCAGCACGATATTTAGGATGAGATAAATGTTCGGGCTTTTGTATTGCTTTAAGAGATGGCATTTTTTAAGGAGGGTATAAAATAGTAAAGTTAATATTTTATACTAAATGTATTGTTTCTTATAAAGCGTTGGCCGGTTATAGGTGCCAGCCACGCAATAAAAAATTAAACTTGAGCGCGCGTTAAATGGTTAGGCTTGTTTGTTAGCCCGTAAATAAACTTCCATCTGATGGCCTTTATTGAAAAGTTGTGCGGGTAGATTTAGTAACTCAGTAAGAATTTTTATTGTTCTGTATAAAATGTGCGGAAGTTCGTCTTTTTCATAAAATTTAACAAAATGTGTGACGACTTTTACCGTACTGAAACCAGTTTGCGACGCTAGCTGGTTTAGTGACTTTGGAGAAAAGAAACTAATATGACCACCATGACGATTCATATCAAAAAAGTCCCATTTATTTTTACGAACTTGCCGAGTCCAACTATCTGTATTCCCCGTTCCGACCAGCAGAATGCCGTTTGGGCGTAAAATGCGAGCGCATTCATTTAATAACGCAATAGGATCAGAAATATGCTCAATAACCTCATGTAGCGTTATCGCGTCAAAAGAATTGTCTTCAAAACCAACGTCATTTAAAAAACCAAAATGAATCTTTAGCCCTCTTTTAATTCCGTCATTAACCGCTTTTTCTGAGGGATCAACACCTTCGGCTTGAAGTCCTAAATTCTTGGCAATAAATACAAATGAACCATTGGAAGAGCCCACATCCAAAATCCGAATGTCCGCGTTATTTTTTGATAGTAATCTCGCTATGTGATTAATATCTTTTTTCCTTCGTTGCAGTAATCGCGCGTAATCTTTTTTTGACGGCCAGGTTCCTTCTTCACTGTTCCAGTCTTGATTGGATTTTTCATAGCGCTCTTTATTGCAAGAGCTAAGGAGTTGCCCACAGGATGAACATTCTTTTAGCTCGCCTTCCGCAACAATAAGTTTGGATGAAGATAATATTGAATAACATCCATTTGGGCATGTTTTGAATAAATTATTCATAGGTGTTTTTAAGGTGGGTTGTATAATTGAACATTATATTTCGTTTAATGTTACAGATTACCCCCCATCACGTCTAGCATTTATGCCTACCCATCTGGAATAACAATTAAGATTTTCGAGGGATTATCTGGCTGATTGATGGTTATTGATGAGATCGGATAATTCGGTTCTTTGGGCTTTAAATTGGCCGTTTGATTAATAAGATCAACGGTCTTTTATTATCAGATTTAAGGTGCAAACAGTCAATAATGTCCGAGTTTTTTCTGTGAAAAGGTAGTCGATCACTTTTATTCTTATTCCTTCTGATGTTTAAGCAGTTGCTATGTTTTAATGGTAGCTTTTATATCTGACTTAGATAACCTAAATAGAAAACAGATATCACCTATGTTATTTAATTCACACGTTTTTATTTTTTTATTTCTTCCAATAGTTTTTTTCGGGTTTTATGGTTTAGCTCGATACAGTCAGAATTTAGCCGCGCTTTGGCTTACGGGAGCATCATTATTTTTTTATGGCTGGTGGGATGTGCGCTTTGTCGGGCTGCTTGTTGGCTCTATCTTGTTTAATTATGGCGCGGGTTATTTGATAGGACATCGATTTCTTAATAAACCAAAATTTATTCTGACCTGCGCTATTTTATCTAACCTAATTTTGCTGGGTTATTTTAAGTATGCCAATTTTTTTATTGATAATCTGAATGATATTACTGGTGCTGCACTCTCGATCAGAGAGTTTATTCTCCCGTTGGGTATTTCTTTTTTCACCTTCACCCAGATTGCTTTTCTGGTAGATACCTATCAAGGTAAAGTAAAAGAATATAATTTTATTCACTATACATTATTTGTTACCTATTTCCCGCATCTGATCGCCGGTCCTGTTCTGCATCATAAAGAAATGATGCCACAATTTGCCGAACCTTCAACCTATCGCTTCAACCATGACAATCTGTTAATAGGGCTGACTATTTTTTTCATGGGCTTGTTTAAAAAAGTGGTAGCTGCGGATGGCATTGCAACCTATGTAGGTCCTGTTTTTTCTGCACATACCTCGGGTATCGAACTTACTTTTTTAGATGCTTGGGGTGGAGCGCTATGTTACACCTTACAGTTGTATTTTGATTTTTCTGGTTATTCCGACATGGCAATAGGACTATCCCGGTTATTTGGCGTAACACTTCCGCTCAATTTTCATTCACCCTATAAAGCAGTCAACATCATTGATTTTTGGCGGCGTTGGCACATGACGTTGTCACAATTTCTTCGTGATTATCTTTATATTCCGTTGGGTGGCAATCGCAACGGCTCTTTGCGTCGCTACTCAAATTTGTTGATTACCATGCTCTTGGGAGGATTATGGCATGGTGCCGGTTGGACTTATATAGTATGGGGTGGTCTTCATGGCAGTTATTTGGTAATTAATCACGGCTGGCAACGATTACATAAGTGCTTCTGGCATAAGCCACCATCAAAATTCATGCATGCATTTTCTGTATTGATTACTTTTTTGGCTGTCGTTGTTGCTTGGGTAGTTTTCAGGGCGGATAGTGTTAATAGTGCGCTGGCCATACTTAAAGCCATGGCAGGTGTGAATGGTTTTAATCTGCCAGATGCTTGGCTGTTAAAATGGGGTGGCTTGGGTCAATGGTTGGTGCATCAGGGTGTCGAATTTAACAATACCAACAGGCTCTTTAAGGGGGGGGAGATTAACTGGATTATTGTTTCTTTACTTATTGTTTGGATGGCACCCAATAGCCAACAAATAATGGCCAATTTTAAACCGGCTCTCAACATGTCAGGTTGTGGAGCCGCAAAGCGGTTACTTTGGAAGCCTTCTTATACTTGGTTAGTCGCCAGTGCTTTATGCGCTTCATTCTCAATACTGTCTATCTCGAAAGTATCCGAGTTTATTTATTTTCAGTTTTAAGACTCATCATGACGAATAAACAGTTTCTTATCAGATTTTTGTCTTTAAGCGTTTTCTTTTTATTATTATTCGGATTATTCAATCGTATCGTAGATCCCTTTTGGTTATATCGAGATAGTGAGATCAAGGGCTTTAATAGCATAAAACCGGCGTATGGTAATTATGAGCGCCAAATCAAACCGATTTTAGTATTACATGATCAGCCCGAAGCTATCATTCTAGGTAGTTCTTACGCAGAAATTGGGTTTGATCCAAGCAACACGTTCTTTTCCGAAAAGGATCATTTAAAAGGGATGAACCTTGCCTTAGCGCGAGCTAAAGACGATGAGGTGCAGTGTAATTTTGAGTTTGCAGTGACCCATTCAAAGATCAAACGTGCGTTAATCGGGATTCACCCGACCGGTATGTCGCAAAGTGATTGTAAAAAATTTGCACAGCTTGGTGAAATAAACAAGTTGGAGCTTTTGCTGTCCATGTCATCTGTTCGTGATTCTATCAAAACCATAACCAATCAAAAGAATTCCAAAGCGACTCACACTGAAAATGGTAGGTACTTTTTTGAGAGAGATAAGCCAGGTGTTAATATTCGGTTTGGTGAAGACTTTGTTCGCTATAAGAAACAAGATCCTCGATGTGTTAAGGCATCGAATACGCCTTTTACTTCGGATGTTGCTAATGCTGTTGATTTAAGTGGTCTGAAGAAGCTGATAAGTTTAGCCAAAAAACATGATATAGAATTGGTTTTATTTGTCTATCCCCGGCACGCTTACAGCTTGGAATTGGATAATCAATGTGGCGCCCAAGATACTTACTGGCGTGGCATGAAAGAAATAGCGAAGTTGATTGAGGCAGAAGCTCAGCCAACTAGGGTAAAGGCTTGGCAATTTTATGATTACAATTATTTAACGACAGAAGCGATTGGAACCACCGCTAAATATTGGCAGGACTCAAGACATTTTAACGTTGAAATGGGTAATGAAATGCTAAAGACTATGTTTGATAAAAATGCTATCGAACCAAAATTTGGCAAGTTAATTACCACTAACACGATTGAAACTGATTTCAGATCTTTTTTACAAGGTCGCTCTGATTATTTGCAAAGTCATCCTGAATTTCAGTCGGAATTGCAAAAACTCGAAGATATATGTTTGGATCCGATTAATAGGTGTAACCCTTAATTCCTATTAAATAAGGGTTAAATAGAAGCGAGATAAAAAGTTACCTAGTTATATTCAAAGCTTGTTCACGCGTAACTTTGATTATTTTCAGGCAACTTTGATTACACTGATTGTGATTTAACTATTATCAAGTTTGACACTATGCGCTAAAGAAACTAAGGCGCTAAACCTATTATGATCGCTCCTGTTAAATTATTTTTTTGCAGTGCTTTCTTGTTTTATAAGCATATTCATAACTTCAATCATCTTTTCATGAGAGCCTGCCAAGGTACCGTTGGTTTTATATTTACCATTGATGATGATGGCCGGAACACCGGTAATGCCGTATTTAGCTGCTAAGAGAGGTGCTTCACGCATTTGTGAATCTACCCCAAAAGAATTATAGGCTTCTTTGAATTGGGCCTCATTAACCCCATGAGCCGCAAAAAATTTGGCTAATGATTCTTCGGTATCAAGACTTTCTTTTTTGTTTTGTATGGCATCAAATAAATCGCTATTCACTTTGTCAACAATACCGAGTGCTTCGGCGGTGTAATAAGCTTTGGCATGTTTGCTCCAAAGTTCATTAAATGCAGCGGGTTGTCGGATAAATTCTACATTCTTGGGTAGGGTTTTAGACCATTTTTCAAGCAAAGGCTCAAAGGCATAGCAATGGGGACAGCCATACCAAAAGAATTCGATGACTTCAATTTTATCCGGATTTTGAGTGGGCTGCGCCGGTGAAAGTATTTCATACCCAACTGCAGGTTCTGCTTTTAGTAGAAAAGAACTGGAAAATAATAAGATTAACAGGCTTGTTTGAGCGATTTTTTTAAGCATTGTTTAGTTCTCAATAAGTGTGCGTTTTAGATAAAAATAATAAGTAAGATAGATCTTGGGTGTTATTTAGCGTCTTTATTTCATCATTGAAATGCGATAAGAAACCGCTTTGATTTCGTCATCAGTCATTTTCTTGGCAATCATGTGCATCATGTTTTCAGGGTTATTACTGCGTGTGTCGGTTTTAAAATCAGTGAGAGTCTTGATTAGATAATCGGCATGTTGAGATCTTAATGCCGGAAATGCCGCTGGTTTATTACCTTCTCCTAAGGGGCCATGACAGGCGATGCAAGCTGAAACTTCTCTAGGTAGGTCGCCGTTGCGATAGAGATCGCTGCCTTGAGCAATAATGCTTTGGATGGTTACTTTGCTGTCTGACTTTTCGTCTTCGTCATCATCTAAAACCGGTAAATCGTTTGCCGAAATTTCTTGTGCCGCATAGTAAGCGGCAATATCGGCCATGTCTTCATCACTTAATCCGGAAGCAATGGCAGTCATCATGGGGTTTTTACGCGCGCCTGTTTTAAAGGCTTGTAACTGTTTGATGAGGTAAGAAGAATGCTGCTGGGCAAGCTTGGGGAATGTTGATACCATGCTGTTACCATTGTCACCATGACAACTGATACAAGAGGCGGCTTTTTCTTTTCCTGCGTTAATAGAGCCTTCTGCATGTAAAATACCTGAAGTACTGGTAAACGCCAGGGCTAGTGAAAGTGCCAGCAGTTCTTTTTTCATCGATTTCCCCTTTGGAATAATGTAGTCATTTTACGGTAGCCTAGAATGTATATATGCAGGCTACTGAGTGTAGCCAGATTCTACCCTAATTAGCAAGCTTAAGCGAGGCAACGATGAACCCAGTTTATCATCAAGCAAAATTTATTAATAGTTCACCTGACCTTAAAGATACCCCTGAAGACCAGGGTCGTGAAGTGGCATTTGCAGGTCGTTCAAACGCTGGAAAATCGAGTGCAATTAACACCCTCACGCGTCAAAATGGCTTGGCCAGGATAAGTAAAACACCGGGTAGAACCCAGATGCTTAATTTTTTTGAAATTAATGATCAGCAAAGATTTGTTGATTTACCTGGATATGGTTATGCAAAAGTACCGGTGGCGGTGAAAAAAAAATGGCATGAGTTAATGGAGAAATATTTAACTCGACGTAAATCATTATGTGGAATCGTTTTGGTTATGGATGTGCGTCATCCTTTAACTGAATTCGATTGGCAGATGGTTGAATGGTGTCAGCATACTGGTTTAGCGCTACATATTTTGCTGACAAAAGCCGATAAATTAAACTATGGCGCTGCAAAAAATACCTTGATGCAAGTTCAAAAAGAACTGAATGATATTAGCTTTCCATTGACGATTCAGCTGTTCTCGTCATTAAAAAAGACGGGTGTTGATGAGGTACATCAGGCGCTTGATCTTTTGTTTAATCCGCTTGAGTCATCTGAATCAGAATTAGAATAAAAACAAAAAAAGCCCCAAGATATAAAAATATCTTGGGGCTTTGGAAGTAATCAGCCGATTAACTAAGGGAGGACGGCTGTTTCAACACCAGTAAAGTGTTTCAGTTTTTATGACTTTATAATGAAATAAAAGTTCAATCAACATTAAAATGATTAATGTGCTTCGTCCCAGTTATTACCCACGCCGATATCAACAAGAAGTGGCACATTTAGATCAGCCGCTGAACTCATGATGTTCCTGATAAGCGCAGAGCATGATTCCACCTGATTTTCTGCAACTTCAAAAACCAATTCATCGTGAACTTGCATAATCATTTTTGCGTCTGGTTTGTCTTCCAGTAACCATTGATCAGTTTTAATCATGGCGTGTTTAATAATATCTGCCGCACTGCCTTGCATGGGCGCATTTATGGCCGTGCGCTCTGCATATTGGCGACGTGCAGCATTGCGTGATTTTATTTCCGGCAAATACAAACGGCGACCAAATAAAGTTTCTACATAACCTTGTTCGCGAGCCTGGTCTCTAATGCTGTCCATGTAATTTTTAACACCCGGATAACGGGCGAAATATAAATCTATATACGATTGCGCCTGACTACGTGACAAACCGAGTTGTTGAGCCAATCCAAAAGAAGACATGCCGTAAATCAGCCCAAAGTTAATCGCTTTTGCCGAACGACGTAAATCGGTGGTGACTTGATCCACAGCGACGCCAAATACTTCTGCTGCTGTCGCCTTGTGAACATCCTCTCCCGCGCTAAAGGCTTTTAGCAAGCCGACATCGGCGGATAAATGGGCCATAATACGCAGCTCAATTTGCGAGTAATCAGCCGCCACAATTTTATAGCCTTGCGGTGCAATAAAGGCTTGTCTTATCTTGCGGCCTTCTTCACTACGGATGGGAATGTTTTGCAAGTTGGGATTGGAAGAAGACAATCTACCTGTAGCGGCTACGGCTTGATGATACGAGGTGTGTATGCGTCCCGTTTTGTCATCAACCTGTTGCGGCAGTTTATCGGTATAAGTTGATTTTAGTTTACTTAAGCTGCGGTAATCCAAAATAAGCTTGGGCAACGGATATTCTAAAGCCAATTCTTGCAATACGGACTCTTCGGTTGAGGGTTGGCCTTTGGGCGTTTTCTTTATAACAGGAATTTTTTGTTCGTCGTAGAGAATGTTCTGAATTTGTTTGGGTGAACCTAAGTTAAAGCTATGTCCGGCTAGATCATGAGCCCGTTGTTCAAGAGCGACAATATGACCTGCCAGTTCCAGACTCTGCTGAGACAGCATGGCCGTATCAATCAGTACGCCATTACTTTCAATGCGGGCAAGCACACTGATTAAAGGGATTTCTATTTCTGAATATAAAGCAAGCAGGGAAGGGTGCTGATGCAGCTTGGCCATTAGCACTTGATGCAGTTGCAAAGTAATGTCGGCATCTTCAGCGGCATAAGGCCCCGCTTCTTCAATGGCGACTTCTTGAAACGGAATTTGTTTGGCGCCCTTGCCGGCAACATCTTCATAATGAATAGTTGTCACGCCTAAATATTCTTTAGCGAGGTCATCCATATTATGTTTGGTTGCTGTACTGTTGACCACATAAGATTCAAGCATGGTGTCATGAGCAATACCCCGCAACGTTATGTCATGATTGGCTAATACATGAGTATCGTATTTGAGGTTTTGACCTAACTTGGCTTTCTGTGGATTTTCAAGTAGTGGACGAAGTTTTTCAAGAATTTCGATACGGTTTAGCTGATCAGGCGCACCTGTGTAATGATGTGCCAAGGGTACATAGGCCGCTTTGCCGGGTGTTACCGCAAAGGACACACCCACAATCTCTGCTTTGCTGTAATCAAGGCTGGTCGTTTCTGTGTCAAAAGCAAACAGCTGAGCATTTTCGAGTCGCTCAAGCCATTGATTGAAATGCTGATGAGTGAAAATCGTTTCATAAGTGGATTCAATAATAGCCGGCTTTTCTTCTTCAACAATGATGCTTTCAACATGGTTATCAAGCGTTTTGAGCCATGATAAAAAACCTAGTTCGGCTAACACGATTTTTAGTGCGTCGTTATCTATGGTGTTACGCTTCAAATAGTCCATGTCGTAAGGTAGATCAAGATCACACTTGATCGTCGTAAGCTTTTTGGCTATGGGAAGTTGACCTAGACTGGCACGAAGATTCTCGCCAATTTTACCGGTAATCTTGTCAGCATTAGCAACCAGATTCTCTAAAGTTTGATATTGTTCCAGCCATTTTGCTGCTGTTTTAGGGCCCACTTTGGGCACGCCGGGAATGTTGTCGCTGGTATCGCCCATCAAGGCCAAATAATCAACAATCTGTTCCGGTTTAACGCCAAATTTATCGATAACACCCTGAATATCCATGCGGGTGTTGGTCATGGTGTTTTCCAAGATAATATGGTCGGTAACCAGTTGCGCCATATCTTTATCACCGGTTGAAATGATGACTTTGAAGCCTTGTTGCTCGGCATGTTGTGCTAGCGCACCCAGCACGTCATCGGCTTCTACTCCGGATTCCATGATTAACGGTAAACCCATGGCACGAATCAAATCGTGTAAGGGTTTTATTTGAACACGTAAGTCGTCGGGCATTGGTGGTCGGTGAGCTTTGTATTGATCATAAAGGTCATTACGAAAGGTTTTTCCGGGAGCATCAAAAACTACGGTGATGTATTCACTTTGATATTCAGCGATCAGTTTACGCAACATGCTGGACACGCCATAAATGGCATTGGTTGGCTCACCTTTAGGATTGGTTAGCGGTGGGACAGCATGATAGGCGCGAAACAAAAAGGAAGAGCCGTCAACCAGAATGAGGCATTTTTGTGTTTGTTGTGGCATAGGATTTAAAGTACAAGGTTAAAGGTAATAGGTGCAAGGCTAAAGGCCTAAAACCGGATTAAGTATTTTACCCCGTTCGCCGAGATTCATGAAGGGTTCAAAGCGCTTGCTTTGTGTTTCATTGCTTTAAGAGTGTTAAATTTTACGTTCAACATCTATTATGTTGGGTAAACAACTTATTTTATTAAGAATTTGGCTTAGTTGATTGGTATCTTCAATCTGAATCGTTAAGTTTAGAGTGGCAGAAAAATCGGGTTGTGTATCCAACGCGGCGCTAAATATGTGGATTTTAGATTGCGCTAATACTTGTGAAACGTTATTTAATAAATTTTGTGAGCTAAAGGCATGAAGAATAATGGGCACCACATGGCTGGCTTTTTTATCTCCCCAAGCTACTGAAATGAGTTGATCTTGTTTTTCAATCGATAATTGTGTGATGTTTTTGCAGTCTATGCGGTGAACGGTAATGCCATTATGTTGTGAAATGTAACCGATAATGTCATCACCCAATACCGGTGAGCAGCAGTGAGCAAATGAAGTTTGTATATTATCAATGCCAGCAACAGAAACGACGGAATTTATTGATGTTTTTTTCAGAGGTACATTGGCAGGAGCTTCTTCCAGTTCCGGTATTTTTAAATAACCGGCCAGTTGGCGACTGTTAATGTCGCTACGACCGATAGCTTCGAGTAACGCATCGGTATTGGGTTGTTTGAAAAAGCTAAGCATCTCGACCATGTTTAGCATTTTTAATCCCAGTCGCTTACTTTCCCTGTCCAGAAGTGCTTTGCCACGTACTATATTTTCTGTTTGCTGCTGATTTCTAAACCAGTTTTTTACTCGACTAATGGCGCGCGATGATTTTAAATAACCCAGATTTGGATCTATCCAATTATGATTGGGCGCACTTTCTTTGGCGGTTAAAATTTCTATTTGCTCGCCAGATTTTAGCGTGTAAGTTAGCGGAACAATGCGGCCGTTTATTTTTGCTCCACGGCAACGATGACCAATTTCGGTATGAACAGCATAGGCAAAATCGAGCGGTGTAGAACCTTTAACTAGATCTATTAATTTACCGGCAGGCGTTAAGACATAGACTCTGTCGTTAAATAATTCACTACGGAAGTCATCAGTTAGTACCTCATCATTCTGTTTTTCTTCCAGTAGCTTACGAAGTGTGGCAATGCTTTTTTCCATTGCCACAGACTGTTTACCGCCCTCTTTATAGGACCAGTGCGCGGCGACCCCGAGTTCAGCATAGTCGTGCATTTCTTGAGTGCGTATTTGCACCTCAATACGATTACCATCCGGGTCTAAGATAACAGTGTGCAGTGATTGATAGCCATTTTCTTTTGGGTTGGCAATGTAGTCATCAAATTCTTTTGGAATATATTGCCATAAGCTATGAACCATACCCAAGACTGAATAGCACTGGGTTAGGTTGTCGACAATAACCCTTACCGCTAATAAGTCATAAAGTTGTTCTATGCCTAATTGTTTATGCTGCATTTTTTTCCAAATGCTGTAAATATGTTTGGGGCGACCATAACAAGCGCAGTTTAGATTTTCTTGAGTGAGGTGTTTTTGTAATAGCTCAATAAAGCCATTAATACAGTTTTCTCGCTGCATTCTATTTACAGCAAGTGATTTAGCAATTTGGCGATAGGTTTGTGGCTCTAAATACCTAAAAGCCATATCTTCAAGTTCCCACTTAAACTGATGTATACCTAGTCGATTGGCAATAGGTGCATATATATCGAGTGTTTCCTGCGCTATAAAATGGCGAAGCTCGTAAGATTCCTTGGGTAAATTCCGGAGTCGATGAATTCGATAAGCCAATTTGATTAATACCGCCCTTACATCCTGCGTCATGGATAAAAGCATTCGCCGTAAGGTTTCAACTTCATTGGGTTTTTTGGTCATTTCTGGTGAATAAACCGTTAATGTATTCAGCCAGTTGACATCTTTTACCAATACCGCAATTGTTTCGCCAAACAATTCTTTGATGTCTGGATGGGGGCTTAACTCCAAGAGCCTCGGATCGCTTAAAATGGCCGCAAGTAGGGTTTTGAAGTCAACGTTGTAATCTTTTAAAATTTCAGCGACTTCAATTCCTTTGGGGCGATGATAATTTGGATCATCGGGAATTTGTCCGATAATATTCAATGCACGTTGTAATGTCTCGTTTTCTTCAGTAGAGAAGTCGATTAAAAACGGCTTATTTGAATCAATCTTTTTTTGCATTTATTTATTTTAGACGATTACAGAAACTTGACAATCAAGAGGCGGATTGGTGACAAGTTCTGATAATTATTTATAAGGTTACTGTTCATGATGTAATTCTAACGTGTAATATGATTAGTAGGGCTAATTAAAAATTAACAATTTTTTAAGGGTGGTTTTTAAGTATAGGTCTTTTATTCTCGCTATGGCCAAGAAGATAGGTTTATGGGTTATCAATCAAGTTCCTTGAATAATAATGATAAAATCATAATAATAGGCGATAGATATCATTAAATATATATTCTGAAAAGGACAAAAACCAGTGGGTTGTTTAAATCACTTGCAGGAAATCGCCTTAACTCTTATTTTAAAATCTAGCGAGGATTTATGACTGCCCCAGAAGCTCTATACGAATCAACACTGTCTTCTTTAAAGCTTCGTGCACGAGGAAAAGTGCGTGATATATACGATATTGATGATAAGCATATGTTAATTGTGGCAACAGATCGGCTTTCTGCATTTGACGTTATATTGCCTGATCCAATACCGGGGAAAGGTCGTGTTTTAACACGTATTTCCAATTTTTGGTTTGCAAAGTTACATCATATTATGCCTAATCATTTGTCGAATCTTACCTTAGAGGAGGTTTTGCCTAATGCCACTGAACGTGTCCAAGTTGAAGGGCGCGCCATTGTCGTTAAAATATTAAAGCCGTTACCCGTTGAGGCTATAGTTCGAGGATATCTTATAGGGTCCGGTTGGAAAGATTATTTAAAGTCAGGTGAGGTGTGCGGTATTAAATTACCTCAGGGCTTGCAACAAGCGCAAGAATTACCTGAAGCCATTTATACGCCATCGACAAAAGCTGCCGTTGATGAGCATGATGAAAATGTCTCTTTTGAACAAACCGTCAAATTAATGGGGCAAGATTTGGCTGAGCAAGTACGAGATGCTAGTTTGAAAATATACAAAGAAGCGGCAAGTTATGCGAAAGATCGGGGCATTATTATTGCCGATACCAAATTTGAATTTGGCATTGATGATGCCGGTGTTTTACATCTGATTGATGAGGCTTTAACGCCCGACTCATCTAGATTTTGGCCGGCGGATCAGTATCGGCTAGGAATTAGCCCTCCAAGTTTTGATAAGCAGTATATACGAGATTATCTGGAAACACTGGATTGGGATAAAACTGCCCCAGGCCCTTTATTGCCAAAGGAGGTAACTGCATTCTGTGCTGAAAAATACCGCGAAGCAGAAGTTAGATTAACTCAAGAGACGTTAAACTAAATCAATTTTTTTGAATGGTTATAGTGATGATCAAGAGATCAGTTAGTTAATAGAGTTTCTAAGAGGCAGTTGTTTAGCGGCAAAAGTCAGGATATTAAGTTTATAGGGAAAAGGTAAAAACTTAATAATTAAGTGGTTATTTGAAGGCCAAGCTCTATTGATAGGTTTGTGGCTTTCTTTTCAGAAAAACTTGTGTAAGATAGTGCCTTATGGGATCAAAATGAATTACAACTTGGTTATAAGTGCTCTGAATAGATATAAACTTGCGAGTTGATTTCAATCAACCTTGATTTAATTATGTCCGCTAGATATAATCTTCAAGCTAATAAGTTTGGAGAGTTCGGTGATCAGTAGAAAAGACTCTACTGTCAGTAAGATTCTAAGTTATCAAATCCTGATAATATTAATAATCACTGCTGGCTTTGGCTTTGCAGGAGGATGGTATAAAGGATTTTCATGTTTATTAGGTGGGGTAGCCGCGTTTATTCCCAACTTATACTTTGCATTAAAAATTTACAAAGCTTCCGGGCAACCAGCACGTAAGATTGTCAATTCCTTTTATGCGGGAGAATCAGGAAAATTATTATTAACAGCCGGTTTGTTCATAATGATATTTAACGTCCCGAACATAGAAATATTACCGCTGTTAGTGGGATATATAACAGCATTATCAGTTTTTTGGTTCGCGCTATTGATGCGTTAACATTTCATTTTAAAGAGAGGAACAATGGCTACCGAAGTTCATGCGGCCGAAGGTGCAACCGGTTATATTATTCACCATTTAACTGCGCTTCACGTTGGCGAAGGTTTTTGGACGCTGCATCTTGATACCCTGTTTTTCTCAGCAGTTTTAGGTGGCTTGTTCCTTTGGTTTTTTAAGACTGCAGCAGACAAGGCAACTGCCGGTGTCCCAGGTTTAGTGCAAAATTTTGCTGAAATGCTGATAGAGTTTGTAGACACACAAGTTAAAGACAGCTTTCATGGTAACAGTAAATTAATAGCGCCTCTGGCATTGACTATATTTTGCTGGGTATTCCTGTGGAATTTTATGGATTTGTTCCCGGTTGATATATTTCCATTAATTGGTTCGCTTATGGGTATTGAATACTTACGAGTTGTTCCAAGTACAGACTTGAATGCGACATTTGCCATGTCCATATCGGTTTTCTGTTTGATCATTTTTTACAGTATCAAAATTAAAGGGCCTTGGGGCTTTGCTAAAGAATTAATGTTTCAACCTTTCGGTCCTTGGTTATTACCCTTCAACTTGCTGTTGAAGTTGGTAGAAGAAATTGCAAAACCCATCTCATTGGCACTTCGTTTATTCGGAAATCTGTATGCAGGTGAGTTGATTTTTATTTTGATTGCCTTGCTGCCTTGGTATATACAGCCAGTATTAAGTTTTCCTTGGGCAATATTTCATATTTTAATTATTACACTTCAAGCATTTATATTCATGGTATTAACGATTGTATACTTGAGTATGGCGCACGAAGATCATTAATTATTGTTTAACCGTTTTTTTATCACTTTATTAACCGTTTGGAGGTTTCATGGAAATTGCAAAATTAATTGCTGACGTACAAGGCATGACTGCTATCGCAGTAGGTCTGGTTCTTGGTATGGGCGCTTTAGGAACTGCAATAGGCTTTGGCTTATTGGGTGGAAAATTTCTTGAGGGTGCTGCTCGTCAACCCGAAATGGTTCCTATGTTACAAGTAAAAATGTTTGTTGTTGCCGGTCTTTTAGACGCAGTAACAATGATTGGTGTTGGTTTGGCGTTGTTCTTTACTTTCGCAAACCCGTTCCTGTCAGCTGTGCAAGCTGCAGCTGCTGGTTAATAGCACTTTCGTGTTTAATAGCAACAAGAGGAACGCATCGTGAGTATCAATGCTACTCTGATTGGGCAAATGATTACCTTTGCACTTCTGGTATGGTTTACCATGAAGTACATTTGGCCTCCTTTATTTGACTCTTTAGAAGAACGTAAAAAGAAAATTGCCGATGGTTTGGCTGCTGCCGAGAAAGGTCAGGAAGAAATTATTCTGGCTGAGAAAAGAGCCAAGGGCGTTTTAAAAGAAGCTAAAGAACAATCTTCAGAGATTGTTACCTTGGCCCAAAAACGTGCAAATGAAATTGTTGAAGAATCAAAAGACACCGCCAAGAAAGAAGGTGAGCGATTGATTGTTGCAGCAAAGGCGCAGATTGAGCAGGAAATTCAGCAAGCTAAAGAAGGCTTGCGTCAAGAAGTGGCTGATTTGGCATTAAGTGCTGCAGAACAGATTTTGGGTGCAGAAATTGATAAAGCCAAGCACCAAGATATTGTTAGCAAAGTCTCTAATCAACTAGGTTAAGCATAATGAGCGAACTGGCAACATTAGCAAGGCCTTACGCAGCGGCAGTGTTTAAAAGAGCCAAGGAAACTGATGCGACTGTTAAGTGGTCGCAAAGTTTGGCTTTTATGTCGGCTGTCCTTAAGAATGAAGATATTTCTGTTGTAATTGATAACCCTAAAGTTAACAAAGAAAGGTTATCAGCACTTATGCTGGATATTTGCCAAGAGCACGTTAATGAAGAAAATGAAAATTTTCTAAAATTACTGGTTCATAACAATCGGTTAACCTTATTGCCTACCATTACGAAGCTTTTTGAAGCTTATAAAGCGGAAGATGAGGGTTATATCGAGGTTGAAGTATTAACTGCTTATGCCTTGTCAAAAGAAGCAAAGCAAAGTTTTACCGCAACATTGGAAAAGACCCTGGGCAAAAAAATCCTTATGAATGTAGCCGTGGATAAGTCATTAATTGGTGGCGTTCTCGTACGAGCAGGCGACAGAGTAATTGACGGTTCTATTAAAGGCCGGCTTCAACACATGCAAAAAGCGCTACAGTGAAAGTGAGAAAAAGCACATGCAATTAAATCCATCTGAAATAAGTGATCTGATTAAAAAGAAGATCGAAAACTTCGACTTAAGTGCCGAAGCGCATACAGAAGGTACCGTAGTCAGTGTGACTGACGGTATTGTAAGAGTACATGGTCTATCTGAAGCTATGCAAGGTGAGATGCTTGAATTCCCGGGCAACACCTTTGGGATGGCACTAAATCTTGAAAGAGATTCAGTGGGTGTGGTGATATTAGGTTCTTATCAGCATATCACTGAAGGTGATACCGTAAAATGTACCGGAAAAATTTTGGAAGTACCTGTTGGTGAGGCATTACTGGGGCGTGTAGTTGACGCACTGGGGAACCCAATTGACGGTAAAGGTGCTATAGATACCACCGAAACGGCACCTATTGAAAAAATCGCACCGGGTGTAATTGCACGCCAGTCTGTTGATCAGCCCGTACAATTGGGTTTAAAATCAATCGATGCGATGATTCCAGTCGGTCGTGGACAGCGTGAGTTGATTATTGGTGATAGACAAACTGGTAAAACAGCTATTGCGATTGATGCCATCATTAATCAAAAAGGTACAGGCATTAAATGTATCTATGTGGCTATCGGTCAAAAACGGTCTTCTATTGCCAACGTCGTTCGTAAATTGGAAGAGCACGGTGCAATGGCTCATACCATTATTGTTGCTGCATCAGCGTCTGAATCTGCTGCACTTCAATTTATAGCACCTTACACAGGTTGTTCAATGGGTGAATTCTTCAGAGATCGTGGCGAAGATGCACTTATCATTTATGATGATTTAACCAAACAAGCATGGGCTTATCGCCAAGTATCCTTGTTGTTACGCCGTCCGCCAGGTCGTGAAGCATATCCAGGTGACGTATTTTATTTACATTCCCGTTTGTTGGAAAGAGCCTCACGTATTAACGCGGCTGAAGTTGAAAAACTGACTGGCGGTAAAGTAAAAGGTAAAACGGGTTCGTTAACAGCATTGCCAATTATTGAAACTCAAGGTGGTGACGTATCTGCATTCGTGCCGACTAATGTTATTTCAATTACCGATGGCCAGATATTCTTGGAAAGTAACTTGTTTAACTCAGGTATCCGTCCTGCTGTAAATGCAGGCTTGTCTGTATCTCGAGTCGGTGGTGCAGCACAAACAAAGATCATCAAGAAGTTAGGTGGTGGTACACGTTTGGATTTGGCGCAGTATCGTGAGTTAGCCGCATTTGCCCAGTTCGCTTCAGATTTGGATGAAAGTACACGTAAGCAAATTGAACGTGGCCAACGTGTTACTGAATTAATGAAGCAAAATCAATATTCACCCATGTCAGTTGCTCAAATGGCTGTCTCATTGTTTGCCGCTAATGAAGGTTTCCTTGATAGCGTAGAAGTTAACAAGGTACTTGATTTTGAAGCTGCTTTACAGTTGTACATGAAATCAGAACATTCTGAATTAATGAACAACATTAATGCAACTGGCGATTTTAGTAATGAAATAAGCAGTGGAATAAGAGCTGCAATTGAAACTTTCATTAATACTCATAGTTGGTAAAAGGGTCTTCAAATGGCTGTTGGTAAAGAAATACGCACAAAGATCGCGAGTATCAAGAATACTCAAAAGATCACTCGGGCAATGGAGATGGTTGCTGCGAGTAAAATGCGTAAAACAAAAGACAGAATGCAGGCAACAAGGCCCTATTCTAAAAAGATTGGCAAGATCATTAAACATTTGGCACAGGCTAATCCAGAGTACAAACACCCTTATCTAGTTGTAAGAGATGTAAAGAGGGTAGGAATTATTTTGGTAAGCTCTGATAGAGGCTTGTGCGGCGGACTGAATTCAAATTTATTCAGAAAGACGTTAAGCCACTTAGTGCAATGGGATAACGCAAATGTTGAAGTTGATGTTTGTACCATAGGGACAAAGGCTTTTGGTTTTTTTGGTAATCTTAAAGTAAATTTAGTCGGTCAGGTTTCCAAATTGGGTGACGCTCCGCACCTAAGTGACATAGTCGGCGTCATTAGAATAATGCTGGATGCCTACTTGGAAGGCAGAATCGATGAATTGTATATAGTTAGTAATGAATTCGTAAATACCATGACGCAACGACCGACTGTTGAACAGTTGCTTCCTGTAGTGGCTTGTGAACTCGACGAAAACTTGAATGGTCATTGGGATTATATTTATGAACCTGACGCTAAAGAGGTTTTGGATAATCTTTTGACTCGTTTCATTGAATCCAAAGTTTACCAAGGTCTGGTCGAAAATAATGCCTGTGAACAGGCAGCCAGAATGGTGGCTATGAAGAGTGCTTCGGATAACGCAGGCAATCTTATCAGTGAGTTGCAATTGATTTATAACAAAGCTAGACAGGCTGCAATTACTCAGGAAATTTCAGAAATTGTTGCCGGTGCCGCCGCTGTTTAATTCGGTAGGGATAGGTTTTTCTGTCCAATGGTTCAGGGCAACAAGGGTAATCATAATGGATTGCTCATACAGGCCTAGCAAAAATGACACAACACTTAGAGGATAACTCAATGAGTTCGGGTAAAATCGTTCAAATTATCGGCGCGGTCGTTGACGTGGAATTTTCACGTGCTGACCTGCCAAAAGTATATGATGCCTTAAATGTAGAAGGCAAAAATCTGGTATTGGAAGTTCAACAGCAATTAGGTGATGGCGTAGTCAGAACTATTGCTATGGGCAGCACCGATGGTTTAAGTCGCGGCTTGCTGGTAACCAATACTAATGCACCTATTTCTGTACCGGTTGGTAAAGAAACTTTAGGTCGTATTATGAACGTTCTGGGTGAGCCCATCGACGAAAAAGGACCTATCGGCGAACAAGTTAAATGGGGCATCCATCGTGAAGCACCCAGTTATGCAGAACAGGCTGCTGCTAATGAATTGTTGGAAACCGGCATTAAAGTTATCGATTTGGTCTGCCCCTTTACTAAAGGTGGTAAAGTCGGGTTATTCGGAGGTGCGGGTGTAGGTAAAACCGTAAATATGATGGAGTTGATTCGTAACATCGCTATCGAGCATAGCGGTTATTCCGTGTTTGCTGGAGTAGGTGAACGGACTCGTGAAGGAAATGACTTCTATCACGAAATGACGGATTCAAATGTAATCGATAAAGTTTCTCTGGTTTACGGCCAAATGAACGAGCCACCGGGAAACAGACTGCGCGTTGCTTTGACAGGTTTAACCATGGCGGAATATTTCCGTGATGAAGGTCGTGACGTGTTGTTTTTTGTTGATAACATCTATCGTTATACACTGGCGGGTACTGAAGTATCAGCACTGTTGGGTCGTATGCCTTCAGCTGTGGGTTATCAGCCTACATTAGCCGAAGAAATGGGTGTTTTACAAGAGCGTATTACCTCAACCAAAACCGGTTCTATCACGTCTATTCAGGCCGTTTATGTACCAGCGGATGATTTAACCGATCCATCACCTGCTACTACTTTTGCCCATTTGGATGCGACTGTTGTATTGTCGCGGCAAATTGCCGAGTTAGGTATTTATCCTGCAATTGATCCTCTGGACTCAACCAGTCGTCAGCTTGATCCTTTAGTTATTGGTCAAGAACACTATGATGTAGCCCGAAATGTTCAGGGTATTTTGCAACGTTACAAAGAATTACGCGATATTATTGCCATTCTGGGTATGGATGAATTATCAGAAGAAGATAAATTGACTGTGTCAAGAGCACGTAAAATGCAACGATTTTTGTCGCAACCCTTCTTTGTTGCCGAAGTTTTTACCGGTTCTCCAGGTAAATATGTGTCTTTAAAAGATACAATTGCTGGTTTTAAAGGTATTATCGCTGGTGAGTATGATGCAATTCCAGAGCAGGCTTTTTATATGGTTGGTACCATTGACGAAGCGCTTGAGAAAGCAAAGACATTAAAAGGTTAATAAGTGCATCTCCCTGCCTGGCGGTTGGGAGATTATTGATACAGGTAAAAAAATGACCATGACCGTACATGTAGACATCGTAAGTGCAGAAAAGGAGATATTTTCCGGATTGGCCGAAATGGTATTTGCTCCAGCTGAACTTGGCGAAGTGGGTATATCGCCTCGGCATGCCCCGTTAATAACAAAGCTTAATGCTGGAGAAGTTCGTGTAAAGGTTAGTGCTAGCGAAAGTTATCCCTTTTTTATATCCGGTGGACTTTTAGAAGTTCAACCTCATTTGGTGACTATTTTGGCTGACACAGCAATCAGAGCCAATGATATTGACGAAGCGGCTGCATTGGATGCCAAAGCTAAAGCAGAAGAAGCACTGACTGATAAATCAGGTAAAATTGATTATGCGACTGCGCAGTCTCAATTGTCACAGGCTGTCATGCAATTAAGAACTTTGGACAGGTTTAGAAAGCGTGGTGGATAACAATAGAGTAGTTCTATTGTTTTAGTAAGCTAACGAAGTCTATAAAATTTAATTAAAAGCCCGATAACGTAAACTACGCTATCGGGCTTTTTTTGTTTAACGGAAACTGATATGAAAATTACGACTATTATTCTTGCAGCCGGTAAAGGCACGCGTATGCGTTCTGAGTTACCCAAAATTTTGCATAAAATTGCAAACAAAACATTGCTACAACATGTTTATGACATGAGCTACCAGCTCAGTAATAATGCCATTAAAATTGTATATGGTCATGGAGCAGACTTGGTAAGGGACACATTAAAGGCTTTAGCTGTCGATTGGATTGAGCAAAAACAGCAGTTAGGAACGGGCCATGCGGTTATGCAGGTTAGTGATCAAATTGCGAATACCGATATTGTTTTAATTCTTTATGCTGATGTCCCTTTATTAAAGCTGGCTACAGTAAAGCAATTAATCGCAAATGTTAATGATCAATCACTGGCGTTATTGACAGTTAATCTTATAAATCCAACTGGCTACGGCAGAATAGTAAGGAGTGATTCTGGACAAGTAACGAAAATTGTCGAGGAAAAAGATGCTTCAGCTACAGAAAAACTAATTAATGAAGGCAATACTGGCATTATGGCAGTGCAAGGAAAATTCTTAAAAAAATGGTTAAACCAGTTAAATAATAAGAATGCACAAGGTGAATATTATTTAACGGATATTATTGAAATGGCGGTTGCTGATGGCTTTAATGTTTTAACCAGTCAGCCTGAATCAGTTGATGAAGTATTAGGTGTTAATAATCGCCTCCAGCTTAGTCACTTGGAGCGTGTTTATCAACAAGAGCAGGCTGAAATATTAATGGAACAAGGTGTTACTTTAATTGACCCTACCCGCTTTGATCTAAGAGGAACAATAGAGCACTTGGGGATTGATATAGTTATTGATGTCAATGTCATTATTGAGGGAAAAAACAGTATCGGCAATAACGTTAAAATAGGTGCGAATACACATATAAAAGATTCCATAATTAACGATAACGTAGAAATTCTTGCTAACTGTATCATAGAAAATGCAGTTGTAGGGCAGGGGAGTAAAGTCGGGCCTTATGCTAGGCTTCGTCCTGAGACAGTTTTAGCAGAAAATGTACATATCGGAAATTTTGTTGAGATTAAAAAATCATCGGTAGCCGCATTTAGTAAAATAAATCATTTAAGCTATATTGGTGATAGTACAGTTGGTTCAAAAGTTAATATTGGAGCTGGAACCATTACTTGTAATTATGATGGGGTGAACAAATTTAGAACCATTATTGAAGATGGTGCCTTCATTGGTTCGGATACCCAATTGGTCGCTCCGGTAACCATTGGTAAAAATGCTACAATTGGAGCAGGGTCAACAATCACTCGAAACAGTCCCGAGAATCAACTGACCTTAAGCAGAGTCAAGCAAGTTTCTCTCGCTGGTTGGCAGCGACCGGTTAAACACGAGTAAATGGAAGCAGGACATAGTGTAGTGTCTGAAATAATTACCGAGGAATATTAATATGTGTGGAATTGTCGGTGGAATAGCACAGCGTAATGTTGTGCCCATTTTATTGGAGGGCTTAAAACGGCTGGAATATCGTGGTTATGATTCTGCAGGATTAGCGGTAATCAATAATCAGGTAATCTACCGGAAGAGAGAACTTGGAAAAGTTAAAGGTCTTGAGGAATTATTACATGCCGATCCTATCTTGGGTAATATTGGCATTGCCCATACCCGATGGGCTACTCATGGTAAGCCAAGTACTGAAAATGCTCACCCTCATGTTTCTAGTGATAAAGTTGCGGTAGTACATAATGGTATTATCGAAAATCATGAATTGTTACGGAGTTCGCTGATAAAGAACGGTTACGAGTTCACCTCAGAAACAGATACTGAAGTAATTGTTCATCAACTCGACCAATTAATGGAATCATCTGTAGGATTTTTAGATGCCGTCAAACTGGCTATAAAAAAACTGGAGGGTGCATACGCTCTAGGAATAATTAGTACAGCCGAACCTGATACATTAGTGGCTTGTAGAAAAGGTAGTCCGTTAGTTATTGGCGTAGGTATTGGTGAATATTTTATTGCTTCCGATGTGGCAGCATTACTGCCTGTTACTCGACGGTTTATCTTTTTGGAAGATGGCGATGTGGCCTCGATAAGCATTGATAAGCTTATTATTTATGATGTAAATGATAAGGTCGTAAGTCGGCCCATTAAGGAAAGTAATCTTACTGCAGATTCGGTTGATAAAGGAGAATATCGGCATTACATGCTGAAAGAAATATATGAACAACCTTTTGCTATTTCACAAGCACTTGAAGGAAGATTTATTAACAATCGCTTACAAGAAAGCACTTTTGGACATAATGCGACTGAAGTATTCGATAATATTAAATCAGTACAAATTTTAGCCTGCGGCACCAGTTATCATGCTGGTCTGGTTGCACGATATTGGCTTGAAAAGCTCGCTCGCGTACCTTGCAATATTGAAGTCGCCAGTGAATTTCGCTATAGAAGTCCAGTACTAGCAGAGGATACTTTAATAGTAACTATCTCGCAGTCGGGCGAAACAGCTGATACCCTTGCGGCATTACAAGAAGCTAAAAAGCTGGGAGCCAAATATTCTTTAGTGGTTTGTAATGTTCCGGAAAGTTCGTTGGTCAGAGAATCTGATCTGGTCTTGATGACTCGTGCGGGACCTGAAATTGGTGTTGCTTCAACCAAAGCATTTACTACGCAATTAACAGCACTGATGTTGTTGGTCATTGCAATAGGAAGACGATTTGAACTCACAGAGCAATTAGAGCAAAAAATTACCTCGGCATTATTTCGTTTACCAGGAAAAATTGAAGCAGTTTTACGACTGGATGATGAAATTAAACTCTTGGCTGAACAATTTGCAGAAAAGGAACATGCCTTGTTTTTGGGCAGAGGTAGTCACTATCCTATTGCAATGGAAGGCGCGTTAAAGTTAAAAGAAATTTCTTATATTCATGCAGAAGCTTATCCCGCAGGCGAGTTAAAGCACGGTCCTTTGGCATTGATAGACGCTGATATGCCGGTTATAACCGTTGCCCCTAATAACAGTCTACTGGAAAAGCTGAAGTCAAATATTCAGGAAGTTAGCGCCAGAGGTGGGCAATTATTTGTTTTTATGGATGAAACCTTAGTCACTTCAGCTGATGATAATGTACAGATTATAAAAGTACCTCAAGTCGAAAATGAAATTTCACCGATTGTCTATACCGTTCCGTTACAATTATTATCGTACCATGTCGCTGTCTTAAAAGGTACGGATGTAGATCAACCGAGAAATCTTGCAAAATCTGTTACAGTTGAATGAAGCAGGTCAGAAATAAGCGCGCAGGTTAAAAGTAAAACTTCACTTCAAATTCCTTTTACATTATCACTAATGAATAAGGGAAGTGTATTTTGATTAGGGCAATATTGTCCATTTATGAATGGTATTGGAGGCTATATGCGACTTTTACTGGTTGAAGACGATGAAATATTAGGCGATGGTCTGGTTGCCGGTTTAAAAATGGAAGGCTACGCTGTCGACTGGCTAACAAATGGGAAATTGGCTGATGAAGCATTAAAATTAAATGCTTATGAGTTAATTGTATTAGATCTTAATTTGCCGGATATGGATGGGATGTCTATTTTGAAGGCGCTAAGAGCTCGTAAAGATGAAACTCCCGTTATGGTTCTAACTGCAAAAGATACCATTTTTGATCGGGTATCCGGCTTGGATAGTGGCGCGGATGATTTTGTTATTAAGCCGTTTGAATTGGACGAGGTTTGTGCTCGTTTAAGGGCGTTGGCAAGGCGAAGTGAAGGTAGAAGTGCTCCGACTATTGAACATAACGGTATTATTTTGGATCCAGCGTCTCATCAAGTAACGGTAAATAATGACAAAATAGAGTTGTCGCAAAAAGAGTTTGAGATATTGAGTTTTTTGATGAGTAATATAGGTAAGGTGGTTTCACGCTCCAGACTTGAAGAAAGTCTTTACTCATGGGATTCGGATGTAGAGAGCAATACCGTTGAGGTGCATATTCATTATCTTAGAAAAAAATTAGACCCCGGGCTGATTCGAACAGTTAGAGGGGTAGGATATATTATTGATAGTCCAGATGAGTCATGAATTATTCACTACGACAATTATTGTTGGTTAGTTTACTTTCAGCATCTATGCTGATTTGGGGTGTTGCAGCTTATTTGAATTATAAAGTGACGAGGGACGAAGTCGCTAATTTATTCGATGCAGAATTGGCGCAATCAGCGAAAGTACTAAATGCTTTTGTGGAAAGTTTGCTGCGTGAAGGCTCGTTGTCGGGTCACTGGAGTAAGGAACAAGATAAAGCTGAGGAGGTTTTGCATACCTATGCTCTAAAACGTAAGTTTAAAGGTAAAAGTGCTTATCAATTATGGTCCGAGGACGATGGTTTATTGCTGCGTTCTGAAAATACACCTGCATTTTCAGTGCATGGCTTCAATCAAACCAATATTGATGAACAGTTATGGCCGATATTCGATGAGTTGTTAAAAGCAAATGCACTAGGTCATAAATATGAAAGAAAGATAGCATTTCAATTATGGTCTAAAAAAGATGGGTTAATGTTACGGTCTGATAGTGCTCCAAAATTTTCTTTTTCTTCTTCGGATCATGGCTTCAGCGAAACTAATATTGATGGCCATGAGTGGCATGTTTTTAGTATTGCTAATGCAACGGGGGAATATGTTATTCATGTCGGTCAAAAAGAAGAGATTCGTGCTGAATTAACGGATGAAATTTCATCTCAATTGGTTGTTCAGTTTCTCGTTGGTCTTCCATTTCTGGGTATAGTTATTTGGGTTATCGTGGGCTTGGTTTTAAAACCGCTTAACAGGTTGGAAAAAGCGCTAGCCAAACGTGAAGCAAGTTACCTCAAGCCGTTATCAATAAAAAGATTGCCCAATGAAATTGTACCGGTAGTTAATGAGATCAATAATCTCTTTGTTCAGCTTGAACAGGCATTTGAACATGAGCGTCGATTTACCGCTGATGCTTCTCACGAATTAAGAACACCGTTAGCCGGTTTGTTGACACAAGCTCATGTAGCTTTAAGAACTACCGATGAAGAAGTGCGTAAGCATGCGCTTTCACGTATTAAACAAGGCGTTAATAGAATGACCTATATGGTGCAGCAATTGCTGACCTTCTCAAGGATTGAATCTAATACGGAGTTTTTAACCAAACAAAATACGATGGTCAGTCGTGAAGTAATTCATGTTATTACCGAGCTCGATCCTGAGGCACATAAGAAACAGATTGTTATTGAGTTTGTTGAGGACAATGCCGTTCCAGTGATTGTTAACGGGCCTTTAGTTTCAATTTTACTTCGGAATATTATTGATAATGCTATTAAATATACCCCACCAAAAGGCAACATTTTAATAACAGTGACGGGGCAAGAGAAATATCTACAAGTTTGTGTTGAAGATTCTGGGCCGGGTATAGCGCCCGACCAATATGAAAAATCTCTTGAGCGTTTTCATCGTTGCGTTGAAACAGCGAATACGGCAAAGGGTACCGGACTTGGGTTTTCGATTGTGCAGCGTATTGCAGCGATTCATAATGCCGACCTGATTTTGGGCGTGTCCCAATTTGGTGGTCTAAAAGTGACAGTGTTGTTTCCTTTGCCCATAAGGCCGGTTGATAACGCATGGCAAAAGAAATTAAGTTTCTTTAGTATCAGAAAAAGCAGTTAAGCCTCTAAGTCTACAGAAAAAAATTAGTCCAA
This sequence comes from Methylococcales bacterium, assembly GCA_026399095.1. Taxonomy (GTDB): domain Bacteria; phylum Pseudomonadota; class Gammaproteobacteria; order Methylococcales; family Methylomonadaceae; genus Methylobacter_C. Next base: position 125,874 of record JAPLRP010000019.1, read on the forward strand.
GAAAAGCCTTAATAAATCGCCAGATTGTCCGGTTCTTCGATAACAGGATTGGATAATAGGCCTATGCCTTCAATTTCAATTCTGGCGGTTTGTCCGGGTTTCAGATAGCCCCGAGGCTGCATTTTTACGCCCACACCGCTTGGCGTGCCGGTAGTAATAATATCGCCTGGTTCCAGTGTCATGGCTTGTGATAAATAAGCGACCATTTCATAGCAATTAAAAATCATCTGGCGGGTATTACCATCCTGCCGTAGTTCATTATCCACCCAGGTTTTAATCGACAAATTATGGGGGTCGGCTAGCTCGTCAGAAGTTACTATCCATGGCCCCAGCGGCCCACAGCTATCAAATGATTTGCCAATCGTCATCGTGGGTGAGCGCATTTGCCAATCACGCACCGAAACATCATTGGCAATGGTAAAGCCTGCAATCACTTGATGTGCTTTATCGATGGGTACATGGCGGCAACGTTTACCGATTACAAAAGCTAATTCTCCTTCATAGTCCAGTTTTTCAGATACCTTAGGCCTGAGAATTGCATCGCCATGTCCGATAACGCAGCTACTTTGTTTGGTAAAAAAACTGGGATATTCAGGCTTGTCTCGCCCCGTTTCTGCTATATGATCTGCATAGTTCAGCGCAATTCCCAGATATTTACCCGGCCTTGGTACTGGTGCATTCAGCTTAACCTCATTAAAAGGAATACGTGCATTATCGCTGTTAATAAGTTCTTGCATCGCGAGGAATGCTTTAGAGCCAGCAGTCAGAAAATCGATCATGGATGTTGGGATTTTAGCGCTGCCCTGACTATCAACAATAGCATCATTTATAACGGCACCAACACGCGCTTGATTGTTATGGGTAAAGGTCACTAGTTTCATCGAATGTGTTTCCTGTATGATGGTAATCATCGTTGTTTTATAACGAAGATCAACGGGTAAAAAAAAGATATAATAAACAATTTTACGCAGAGGAACCGAATATGAACGAAAACTGGATTGCTCCCTCCATTCTTTCAGCTAATTTTGCCAAGTTAGGCGAGGAAGTTGATAGAGTTTTAGCTGATGGTGCAGATGTTGTGCATTTTGATGTGATGGATAATCACTTCGTGCCCAACCTGACCATCGGGCCTTTGGTCTGCGAAGCTTTAAGAAAACACGGTGTAACGGCACCGATTGACGTGCATTTGATGGTTGAACCGGTTGATCGCTTGATTCCCGACTTTGCCAAAGCCGGCGCCAGTATCATTACTTTCCATCCTGAAGCTTCTGTGCATATCGATCGCACACTACAATTAATTAAAGATTGTGGTTGCAAGGCTGGGTTAGTATTTAATCCTGGTACCCCATTACATTATTTAGATTACGTAATGGATAAATTGGATATGATTTTATTAATGTCTGTAAATCCTGGTTTTGGTGGCCAATCGTTTATTCCATCTGCTTTAGATAAATTACGTCAAGTTAGATCAAGAATTGACGATAGTGGTTTGAATATTCGTCTGGAAATTGACGGTGGCGTAAAAACCGACAACATTCGCGCTATTAAAGCAGCGGGTGCTGATACTTTTGTAGCCGGTTCGGCTATTTTCAGTCAGCCTGATTACAAAAAAGTCATTGACGAAATGCGTGCGGAATTGGCGTTGGCTATTTAGTTTGTAGGGTATGCATCGCGTACCTTTATTGATTGGGTGGTTGTGAAACCGCTTTGTAGGTTGAGTTAGCTTAATAGCCCAACATCCAGCTTCAATGTGTTATGCGATTGCTAACCCAGCCACGATACTATTATAAATAGGTTGAATAACAAACCACCATGACCTTAGAACAATTTAATCACTATGCCCAACAAGGCTATAACCGTATTCCGGTTAGTCGTGAAGTCTTAGCTGATTTAGATACGCCTTTAAGTGCTTATCTGAAATTGGCTGATGGCGCGTATTCCTATTTATTTGAATCGGTTCACGGTGGTGAACAATGGGGGCGATATTCCATCATAGGACTACCTTGTAAAACAGTTGTTAAAATTAATGGTAATCAAATTCGGGTAGAAAAAGACGGTGAATTACTGGAAACTGTATTGCATGACAATCCACTCGTCTGGATTGAGCAATTTAAGCAGCGTTATAACGTGCCCGACATTGCTGATTTGCCGCGTTTTAATGGCGGCTTGGTAGGCTATTTTGGTTATGAAACGATTCGTTATATTGAACCCCGTTTACGTGGAATAGAAAAACCCGACCCACTGGGATGTCCTGATATTTTACTGATGGTTTCAGAAGAAATTCTGGTGTTTGATAATCTATCCGGCAAAGTATTGTTGTTGACTCATGCAAATCCAGAAGAAACCGATGCTTATAATATAGCGATAGCGCGCGTATCTGCACTGGCGGTCAAGTTGCGCAATCTGCAAGCCAAACCCCAAAAACATGCTAACCCTAGCAGAGTTGAAGAGGATGATTTTGTCTCCGGCTTTACCCAGCAAGGTTTTGAAGAGGCCGTATTAAAAGCTAAAGATTACATTGCCGATGGCGACATTATGCAGGTAGTTTTGTCGCAGCGACTGTCTATTCCTTATACTGCTTCACCACTTAATTTATACCGCGCCTTGCGTTGTCTAAATCCATCGCCGTATATGTTCTACCTGAATTTGGATGATTTTCATATCGTTGGATCGTCACCGGAAATATTGGTCAGACTTGAAGATAATACGGTTACGGTGCGCCCAATTGCCGGAACCCGTAAAAGAGGGGCAACGCCTGAGCAAGATATTGCTCTTGAACACGAATTATTGGCTGATCCAAAAGAGCTGGCAGAACACTTAATGTTGATTGATTTAGGTCGAAATGATGCGGGGCGTGTTGCTGAAATAGGCACGGTACAATTGACCGATAAAATGATTGTCGAACGTTATTCTCATGTTATGCATATTGTTTCCAATGTCACCGGAACACTTCAGCAAGGTAAAAATGCCTTTGATGTGCTCGCAGCTACTTTTCCGGCCGGAACGGTTAGCGGTGCGCCCAAAATACGCGCAATGGAAATTATTGATGAACTTGAACCTGTAAAACGCGGTATTTATTCCGGTGCTGTCGGTTATATTGCATGGTCCGGAAATTTAGATACTGCCATTGCCATTAGAACCGCTGTTATTAAAGACAAACGCTTACACATACAAGCGGGTGCCGGTATCGTTTACGACTCTATACCCAGAAGCGAATGGGATGAAACCATGAATAAAGGCCGTGCTATATTTCGTGCCGTCAGTATGGCCGAAGCAGGCTTGGAAGGAGAACAGGCATGAGCGAAGTTAAAGTAGTTATGGTCGATAATTATGATTCGTTTACTTATAATCTGGTGCAGTATTTCGGAGAACTAGGTGCGGATGTTATGGTTGTGCGTAATGATCAGGTGACGGTTGCGGATATAGAAAAACTCGCGCCGGATAAAATCGTCATTTCCCCCGGTCCTTGCACGCCTAAAGAAGCAGGTGTATCGGTTGAAGCTATTTTAAAGTTTGCCGGAAAATATCCTATTCTGGGCGTTTGCTTGGGCCATCAAAGCATCGGTTATGCTTTTGGCGGCCATGTCATCCATGCTAAACATATCATGCACGGCAAAACGTCATTGATTCACCATAACAATCTCGGCGTGTTTAAAGGTTTGTCTAATCCATTCACCGCTACTCGCTATCATTCTCTGGTTATCGAACAGGCGTCGTTGCCGGATTGTCTTGAAATTACGGCGTGGACACAGGATGAAGCAGGTAATTTGGATGAAATCATGGGCGTCAGGCATAATACCTTGGACATTGAAGGCGTACAATTTCATCCCGAATCTATTTTGACGGAACATGGGCATGATTTGTTGAGGAATTTTTTGGAGCGGTGATAGTAGTTATCGTTAGTCACTTTTACGCAATAAACACATAATGCACATACAACAAGCCCTGCAAAAATTGCTGGATAAACAAAACCTGACCGCTGATGAAATGCGTCATGTTATGCGGCTCATTATGTCAGGCGAAGCCACCGATGCACAAATAGGGGGTTTTTTAATTGCTTTGAGGTGCAAAGGCGAAACCATAGACGAGATTGCCGCTGCTGTTGAAGTAATGCGCGAATTAGCCAGCAAAGTAACCATCACCGGCGAGCATGTTATCGACACGTGCGGTACTGGTGGCGATGGTGCAAATACGTTTAATATTTCCACTACCTGCGCTTTTGTGGTGGCAGCGGGGGGTGGTCAAGTCGCCAAACACGGTAATCGTTCTGTGTCCAGCAGTTGTGGTAGTGCGGATTTGCTGGAAGCGGCGGGCGTTAATCTGAATTTAAGTGCGGAACAAGTGACGCAGTGCGTTAATGAAATTGGGGTCGGCTTTTTATTTGCTCCCAAACATCACGGTGCTATGAAGCATACCATTAATGTGCGTAAAGAAATGGGCGTTAGAACCCTGTTTAATTTATTAGGCCCTTTATCCAATCCGGCGTGTGCGCCCAACCAGTTAATCGGTGTCTTTGCAAAAAAGTGGGTCGAACCGCTGGCGCAGGTATTAAAAAAACTGGGTAGCCGGCATGTGTTAATCGTCAATGCGGATGATGGTCTGGATGAAATCAGCATTGCTTCCGCTTCCACTATTGCAGAACTTAAAAATAACCAAGTTACTACTTATACCATTACTCCGGAACAATTTGGTTTTAAACGCGCCAGTCTAAATGATTTAGCCGTTGACGGTGCTGCATCCAGCTTGGTGATGGTTAAGTCAGTGCTGAATAACCAAGTCGGAGCTGCGCTGGATATTGTGCTTTTAAATGCAGGCGCTGCTATTTATGCGGCAAATATTACTGATTCACTGGCGTCCGGTATAGAAAAGGCTCGGCAAGTTATCGCCAGTGGCGAGGCAAGAGCCAAACTCGACGCACTAATCGCTTATTCAAAACTTAACGAATTAACCAATAAACATGACTAATACCCCTGACATTTTAAAAACTATACTGGCAAAAAAAGCCGAAGAAGTCGCCAGACGCAAATCCGGTATGTCGATAGCCAATCTTGAAGAAATTGCCGGTGGTGTAGAGCGTCCTCGTGGCTTTTATAAAGCTATCCAAGACAAGGTTTTGAAGAAAAAACCGGCGATTATTGCTGAAATCAAGAAAGCATCACCCAGCCAAGGCGTGATTAGGGAAAATTTTCAGCCCGTACTTATCGGTCAGGATTACGCCATGAACGGGGCCACCTGTTTATCGGTATTAACGGATAAAGAATTCTTTCAGGGCTCGGAAGCTTATTTGCAAATGGTCAGAGAGCGCTGTCCACTGCCGGTATTAAGAAAAGACTTTATGATTGATGCTTATCAAGTCTATGAAGCCCGAGCCTTAGGTGCCGATTGTATTTTACTGATTGTTGCCGCGCTTGAAGATGAACTGATGCATGAGTTGTCAGATACCGCCACAAAACTGGGTATGGATGTGCTGGTTGAAGTTCATGATGCTGAAGAACTGCAAAGAGCACTTAAATTGGATACCCGGTTAATCGGTATTAACAACCGCAACTTGCGTACCTTCCAAACAGCGTTGCAAACAACCTTGGATTTAAAACAGCAAATTCCTGAAGATCGCATCATCATCACCGAAAGCGGTATCCACACACACGACGATGTGCAACTGATGCTGGATAATGATATTTACGCCTTTTTGGTCGGTGAAGTTTTTATGAGAGCCGAAAGCCCCGGCAAAAAAATGCGCGAGTTATTCACTCTGTAAGGTTTAGCCACTAATAGGATGGCGCTTTTGCCATCCTACATTGACTTGAATAGTTTTAGTCCGGCTTTTTAAAGATGTTATCAGAGAAGCTTTTTTCCTCATCCTCTTCAGATAGTAGCAGGTCATCTTCTTCAAAAGTGCTTGTATTCTCAGTGTTAAGCTTGATCATTAAGCGCACTTCGTTTCTTGAATCAGCTGAGTTTAATGCGTCTTCGTAACTAATTTTTCCTGCAACGTACAAATCATAAAGTGCCTGATCAAAAGTCTGCATCCCTTGTTCCCGAGAGTCTTTCATTAATTCTTTTATTTTATTAATCTCACCCTTACGAATATAGTCTTTGGCTAAAGGCGTATTAATCAATATTTCAACGGCTGGGTAACGACCTTTACCATCAGCTCGTTTAATCAATTGTTGCGCAACTATTCCCTTCAAGTTTAGTGACAAATCCATCAATAATTGATCATGCATTTCATCCGGAAAGAAATGTAAGATGCGATCTAAGGCTTGGTTGGCATTGTTTGCATGCAGTGTCGACAGACATAAATGTCCTGTTTCAGCAAAAGTAATGGCATTTTGCATGGTTTCGCGCGTTCTTATTTCACCAATCAAAATGACATCAGGGGCCTGACGTAAGGTATTTTTTAAAGCTACTTCATAAGAAGCGGTATCAATCCCTACTTCTCGCTGAGTAACAATACAACCGAGATGCGGATGTTGAAACTCTATAGGATCTTCAATAGTAATAATATGGCCGTGACTATTTTGATTGCGATGCTTAATCAAGGCTGCCAGAGTGGTCGATTTCCCTGTGCCTGTGGCTCCCACAAAGAGAATGAGGCCACGCTTTTCCATGATCATGTCTTTTAAAATCGGTGGTAAATGCAAAGATTCGGCATCAGGTATTTCGTTTTCAATACGTCGCATAACCATGCCGGCAGAATCTCGTTGTGTAAATGCGCTGACTCTGAATCTGCCAAAATTGGGTACACTGATACCAAATTGACATTCCTTGGTATTTTCAAATTCCTCTTTTTGCTTCTGATTCATAATGCTCAGGATAACTTCTAAAGCTTGGTCGGCAGTCAGTGGAATATTGGAGGTCTCAATGAGTTCATTATCAACCTTGATAGAGGGAGCTCTTCCTGCTGTTATAAATAAATCAGAGGCTTTTTTCTGGGCCATCATGGTAAATAATGCGTTAAAATTCATATCAGCTCCTTAAAGGAATGCCTCTTTATTTACGGCTTTAGTCATGGCTATTTTTGAACTGATCAAGCCTTTATCAACCAGTTCCTTAAGGTTTTGGTCTAGTGTCTGCATGCCGTCCTTGCGCCCGGTTTGAATTGCCGAATACATTTGAGCGACTTTAGCTTCTCTAATCAAGTTTCTTATTGCGGATGTGCCCACCATTATTTCATGAGCGGCAACACGGCCACCACCGGTTTTTTTCATGAGTGTTTGTGAAATAACACCCTGTAATGATTCAGATAACATCGATCGAATCATATCTTTTTCTGCTGCCGGGAATACATCAATAATACGGTCGATAGTTTTGGCTGCTGATGTAGTATGTAATGTGCCGAAAACAAGATGACCGGTTTCAGCAGCAGTTAACGCCAAGCGAATAGTTTCCAGATCACGCATTTCACCGACCATAATAATATCCGGGTCTTCACGAAGCGCTGAGCGTAATGCTTCATTAAAGCCATGTGTATCACGATGAACCTCTCGTTGATTGATTAACGATTTTTGACTTTCATGAACAAATTCAATGGGGTCTTCGACGGTCAGAATGTGTGCGTAATCATTGCAATTAATATGATTAATCATCGCGGCGAGTGTGGTTGATTTACCAGAACCTGTCGGGCCGGTTACTAAAATAAGTCCACGCGGTTTTCTGGTTAACTCTTCAAAAAATTTGGGTGCGTTCAAGTCTTCCAGGGTCAATACTTTTGAGGGAATCGTTCTAAAAACACCGGCTGCACCACGCTCCTGATTAAAGGCATTAACACGAAAACGGGCGACACCGGGCAAGGAGAAGGAAAAGTCGGTTTCTAAAAATTCCTCGTAATCTCGACGTTGCTTGTCATTCATGATGTCGTAAATCAAAGCATGCACAGTTTTATGATCGAGTGGGGGAACGTTAATACGCCGAATATCCCCGTCAACCCTAATCATGGGGGGTAGTCCTGCTGATAAATGCAAATCTGATGCGTTATTTTTAACTGAAAAGGCCAGTAACTCTGTAATATCCATAAAATTCTCTGTTAAAGTAGTCGGTAAAAACAACTAATTGTTGATACCTTAACCCAACTCTTTGTTTTTTTGAAGCTGTACCTTTAATTGCAGCCGATAACATCTTAATTATTTATAGAAGATCATGATAAATAAAAGACTTAAACAGCTACTTGCACAAATCAGGCAAGCTGAAATAACCTACAACCGTAAACCTGGAGATGTTTTATTACTCGCCGTTAGCAAGACAAAAACAGCTCAGGATATTGCTCAGGCTTATAGCGCCGGACAGAGACATTTCGGTGAAAATTATTGTCAGGAAGCACTAAAAAAACAGCAGGAATTGAGTGCTTATGATATTACCTGGCATTTTATTGGTCCTATTCAATCCAATAAAACCAAAGCAATTGCTACGCATTTTAATTGGGTACATAGTGTTGATAGTTTTAAGATTGCCAAACGTCTTAGTGAGCAACGTCCCAGTGCACTGCCGCCCTTAAATATTTGTCTGCAAGTCAATATAAGTGGAGAACAAAGTAAATCGGGCATAGTTTTGAATGAATTGGCTGAAATGTGTGTGCTTATAGCCGCATTACCCAACATTAAATTGCGTGGAGTGATGGCGGTGCCAGAGCCTGAAGATAATTTCGAATTGCAGCGTAAGCCTTTTAAGGCGCTTTATCAGGCGGTTGCAAAACTAGGTGATTTTAAATTGGATACTTATTCGTTTGGCATGAGCAATGATTTAAATGCGGCAGTTGCGGAAGGTGCTACTATTGTTCGGATTGGCACTGCTTTATTTGGTGCGCGCGAATAAATGCTTTTATAAAATAAATAATCTTTGACAAAACAAGACAACCGGTCGTATTATCTAGCCATGACAAGAATAGCAAATAAGATCATCAATAAAGAAAATTTGTTAAGCCAAGGGGTTACCTTGCTTATGCAGCAAGGTTATCACGGCACAGGATTAAAAGAAATTCTGGATGCCGTGCAGATTCCAAAAGGCTCTTTTTACAATTATTTTGGCAGTAAAGAGAACTTTGCTGCTGAAGTAATTCAGCATTATATAAATCCTTTCATCGATCAATTAAACGGACATTTAGAAGCTCCGGGCAATAATACCTTAAGTGCTTTGTTGTGCTATTTCAATGAACTTATTACAGAATTAGAGAAGGCAGATTTTAAAGGCGGTTGTTTATTAGGGAATTTAATGGGGGAAATTGGTGATACCAGTGAGCTTTGTAAAGAGTCATTACAATTCGCGGTTAATCGTTATCGAGATTTGTTGCAGGCAGGTCTGTTAAAGGCGCAACAAGAGGGAACTGTAAGAGTAGACAAATCAGCAGAAGAGATGGCTGATCTGTTGGTTAATATGTGGCAAGGAGCTTTATTAAGAATGAAAATTGAACAATCATCTATCCCTCTCAAGCAGTGTTGTGAGAATCTGTTGGGTGATTTTTTTAAAGCTAAATGATATTATAATAAATAAGACGACCAGTCGTTTTTAACATAACTCAGGAGAAAATTATTATGCCAAAATATATTATTGAACGTGAAATACCCGGTGCAGGCGCATTAACCGCTCAGGATCTTCAAGGTATATCACAAAAATCATGTGGTGTGCTAAGTGATATGGGGCCTAAAATTCAATGGGTAGAAAGCTATGTAACAGACGATAAAGTTTATTGCATCTATATTGCGCCCGATGAAGCAACTGTCAAAGCACATGCCGAACAAGGCGGGTTTCCAGCCAATCGTATTTCCCAAATTAAAACCATGATTGATCCAACTACGGCAGAAATTTAGTAGACATCAATCGAGAGACTGAATTTGTGCAAGTCAGTGTTATTTAATTGACTAAATGCCTTTAGAGTCTGTTATCTGCGCATTCACGTGCTAATGCTTTGGGAATGCGTTTAAATTTTTATAGTAAAGAAAAGAACCCTATGAAACTTGAAACAATAGCGGTACATGGTGGCTATAGCCCTGATCCAACAACCAAAGCAGTGGCGGTACCTATTTATCAAACCACCTCTTATGCCTTTGACGACACCCAGCATGGCGCTGATCTCTTTGATCTGAAAGTCGCCGGTAATATCTATACACGCATCATGAATCCGACTACAGACGTTCTCGAAAAACGCGTAGCCGAATTGGAAGGCGGGCTTGCAGGTTTGGCATTGGCCTCCGGTATGGCAGCAATCACTTATGCCATCATGACCATTGCTGAAGCAGGTGACAATATCGTTTCCGCCGCAACCTTATACGGAGGAACCTATAATCTGTTTGCCCATACTCTCCCGCAATATGGTATTAATGTTCGATTTGCCGATTATCGTGATCCCGCGGCTTTCGAGAAATTGATTGACGATAAAACCAAGGCTATATTTTGTGAGTCGGTTGGTAATCCACTAGGTAATATTACTGATTTTGAAGTTTTGGCTGATATTGCACATCGTAATGGCATACCTTTAATAGTTGATAATACCGTCCCATCACCTTATTTGTGTAGACCGATTGAACATGGTGCCGATATCGTTGTGCATTCATTAACCAAATATCTGGGTGGTCATGGCAATAGCATTGGCGGGGTAATTGTTGATAGTGGTAAATTTCCTTGGGCTGAACATAAGACTCGCTTTCGTCGCCTTAACGAGCCAGATGTCTCTTATCATGGTGTAGTTTATACTGAAGCATTGGGAGCTGCCGCTTATATTGGCCGAGCTCGAGTAGTGCCGTTGCGAAATACTGGTGCGGCCATTTCACCTTTTAATTCGTTTTTAATATTACAAGGTATTGAAACCTTGGCGTTACGAATGGATAGAATCTGTGAAAATGCAATTAAAGTGGCTCAATTTCTACAAAAACACGAAAAAGTGGCGTGGGTTAATTATGCAGGCTTGGTTGAGCATCAAGATAAGCCACTGGTCGATAAATATATGGGCGGTCGTGCCTCCGGCATTCTAACCTTTGGTTTAAATAATGGTCGTAAAGCGGGTGAGAATTTCCAAGATGCTTTAAGATTATTTACCCGCCTCGTAAATATTGGTGATGCCAAGTCACTTGCCTGTCATCCTGCATCAACCACGCATCGCCAGCTTTCACCAGAAGAGTTAGTCAAGGCAGGTGTGACTGAAGAGATGGTACGCTTGTCCATTGGTATTGAGCATATCGATGATATTCTAGAAGACTTAGAGCAAGCTTTGGCGGTATCTTCTTGATTCAAAGCTATCGTCCCGTATAGTATAAAAATAATAATAATAATTGAAGCTTAAGGTTAATAGATGATTGGATATATTGAGAGTTATGATCCCGAAGACCAAACTGGGATTGTAAAAAGTGAAGAAAATTCTTATACGTTTCATTTGGATGACTGGATTTCGCAAGTACCTCCAGACCAAGGTGATGATGTAAATTTTGAAGTAGAAGGTACGATAGCGCGTAAAATTAATTTAGTAGGTGCTTTTTTGACACCACCTAAGGCAGTTAAGCGTAAATATGTTGCAGCACTATTGGCTTTGTTTTTGGGATTTACAGGAATACATCGATTTTATCTGGGATTTTATTGGCTGGGAATAGCCCAGTTGGCGCTGACGGCAGCAACCGTTGGGTATGGCGCTTTGTGGGGTTTCATAGAAGCTATTCTGTTGTTTACAGGTAATATCAATAAAGACGCTAAAGGACGCCCTTTAAAATAGCTTTAAAATTGGAATATTTGGTCATATAAAACAAAAAAGGCCCTTATCATTTGATAAGAGCCTTTTTTAAACTGAATCGTTAGTGCTTACTTGGGATAAACATTAACAGCAGTTAAGCCTTTTGGACCAGATTCGATGTCAAAAGACACGGTTTGGGCTTCGGTTAACGTTTTAAAACCATCCCCTTGAATCACTGAATGATGAACGAAAACATCTTCGCCACCATCAGAAGGTGCGATAAAACCAAAACCTTTAGTGTTGTTGAACCACTTTACAGTGCCTGTTGCCATTTTGAAAAACTCCTAAAAATAAAAACTTACGGTTAACACAGAACTACAACATTGATAACCGGAACTTCCTCTAGTTCAATATCTTTACTCTGCTGTTGTAAATTGTACTGCTATTTTCAAAAGGATGCTATTTATTGAAAGGTTTTGTATAGCCCATCCAGCACTAATGAGTTCGGACTGACCATGCCGATCACTTTATTGTTTTCAAGAACAGGCGCTCTTACCAAATTATAATTGGCAAAAAGTCGAGAGCAATACCGGATATCCATATCGGGATGTACCGAAATTATGGGTTTGCTCATAATTTCGTAGACGTTAACACGATCCGGTGCGCGATCTTTAGCCAAAACATGCCGTGCTATATCACCGGAAGTAACCATGCCGTATTCATCATGCTCATTACGTTTATTCACAATAAGAACAGCCGTTTTAAGTGCTTTCATTTTTTTTAAGGCATCGGCTACCGTTGCAATGCCGTCAATAGTTCCAAAATCGGTTTTCATGACATCTTTAACGCGGATTAGTTTGTTTTCTATCATATTTTATCCTCAATTTCATGGGTTAGTTCTTCAACTTGACGCATAACGCCAATAGCATCTTCAACATCAATCTGAAAAGCAATGCCTGTACCAGGTTGGTTATCGAATTCTGCGACCTTGGCAATTTTTTCTAAGATATGTCGGCTAAGATGCTCCTCAACCAGAAATAATAGGACATCGCGTTGTGTTTCGAGCGTCAAGCCAAAAAAAGTTTTTGATTGAACCAAGCCTTCTCCTCGAGCTTGATTGATAACAGTGGCACCTTTAGCACCGCTTTGGCGGGCTGTATTAAGCACTATTTCGGTTTTATCGTCTTCGACGAAGGCAATAATTAATTTAAAATGCATGGCTTACCTCAAGGTTTAGATGAGAGACTGCGGCGGCTAAGTATATGTGCAATTTGGGCGTAACTTAGTACAGCAATGATAGGAAACAAGCTGGCAAAGGCAAGCATGCCAAAACCATCTAATAATGGATTTCTTCCCGGAATGGCTTGGGCCAAGCCTGTGCCTAATGCAGTTACTAAGGGCACGGTAACCATTGTTGTGGTTACCGTGCCTGAGTCAAAAGCAATACCCACAATTGATTTGGGAGCAAACAGCGTTTGTATTGTGGCAATTAAATAACCTGCGACAATAAAAAGATAAAGTTCGGCGCCTGAAACGATACGAAAAGCACCTAGAGCCAAGCCAAAACCGAGGCCTATTGCAACAGCAATTCTTAAGCCCCATGCATCAATAGTACCCCCGGAAATTTGTTCGGCTTTAATGGCAACTGCCAGCAAAGAAGGTTCTGCCAGCGCTGTTGCAAAACCAATGCTGGCAGCAAAAACATAAACCCAGAAGTAAGCTTGCCATACTATTATTTGATTGGTTTCATTAATGCCTAAAAATTTGGGAGTAGTTAATTGCGATGCCATTAACTTACCCAGCGGGAATAAAGCCATATCCAAACCTTCAAGAAAGAAAACAATGCCAAGTAAGACTAAAATAAAACCGAGTAGGGTTTTTTTGGGATTACTTAAAGGTCTGCGAATAACTAAAACCTGAAAACCAATAAGAGTGGCTGCAATAGGTAAAAAATCCCTACATGTTTCAAGTAGTTTTAAACCAAATTCAGATAACCATTCAATCATACAAACATTCCGTAAGCCATGACAAAAATTATCGGTGTTAATGATGCAAAAACTACAAGCCCAAAGCCATCAGTTATAGGATTACGACCTTTAATTGCAGTTGCTAAGCCTACACCAAGCGCTGTTACCAAAGGCACGGTAATTGTTGAAGTGGCAATACAACCTGAATCATATGCGATACCGATGATGTTAGCGGGAGCAAAGGGCGTCATCAGGGCAATACAAGCATAAGCGCAGAAAATAGGATAATACGCAGGCCAGCCACGGATAATTCTCAAAACGCCAATTAAAATTGCAACGCCAACTGCAAAAGCGATGGTAATCCTTAATTCTAAAGCGTAATTACTTTTTGCAGTATTGGTTTGTTCAATAATATTAGCAGCACTGGCTATGTTTGCAGCTTTTTTGGCAAGCGCTATGATCGCTGGTTCGGCAATTGCAGCGCCAAAGCCCAAACAAAACGCAAAAGCTAATAACCAGAATAAACTCCCTTTACGTGCAAAATCATAAGCCATTGATTCCCCTAGGGGAAACAAACTTAGTTGTAACCCCTGAATAAAAAGAGTGAGACCAAGAATAACAAACAGTGTTCCTGCAATTAAGCGGGCAATATCAGGTACGGGTTGCTGAATAATAAAAACCTGAAAAATCAAAACCACAGCAAGAATTGGCGCTAGATCCAAAAAACTGCTTAAAAATGGTTTAATTAAAGGGTTTTTTAACATGAGAATCCAGCTTCTTGAATAACGATTGATTGTATATTAAAGCAGTTAGTTAAAGCTATCCGCTAAATGAGAAAACTAAAAAGTGAGCAGGATATTAATAGGTTTTTGTGAAAATAGCCCAGAGTATTTATCCTTTTATAAGATATAAATATCTATTTATATCGTTTTATTAAACGAATAAACTGCATTAAGCTTATTATCAAGCGTTAAGAAAGTAGAACAAACAGGATATTTATTTTTGAAATGTCTTTTTGGCTTTACAAGGGTAGTGAATATGATTTTATGATGTATGGCTTAATTGTAAGGGATTATTAAGTTTTGACTCCTATCCACAGGGATGTTTTTTTATGGCGAACTTTGTTCGCCATTTTTTTTCGTTAACAAGTTTGTAGTTTATGTTATTGAATAGTAATGAATTGGAGGGGAATTATGCCTTTACTGAATTTAGTTGAATATTTTAATGATCGACTTGGTCAAGAACATCGTTCGAGTTTTCGACCTTTTGTCCTCGAAGACGGTAAAGTGAGTGGTCTTTTTGGTCCAATTCGAATTGATAGTTATTATGACCCGTTAAGACAAACCTTAGAACCCACGCAGATTGTTGGACATGTCGCACATATTTCAGTTGCGCCCAATAAAACCAAACATTTGTATTCAAACGAAATTGAAACGCTCTTGGCCAATAATACTGTACCAGCAGCTGATTTTGAATCGATCATTAACTTTGACCGATTATCTCGTACCGTACATATGCTAAATTATTTGATTTTAGCGCCGGTACAAGGTGTATTGTTTTTGGAAGTTGATCCTAGACACATACTGGGTATTAAGCAAGATCATGGCGCATACTTTGAAGATGTTATTACACAATGCGGATTGGAAACTAAAAACATTGTTATAGTATTGGCTGTAAATAGCCAATATGCGACTTATTATCAGGAGCTGATGAGGGGTCTTGAAAATTACCATCGTAGAGGTTATCAAATTGCACTTAAGTTCGAGTATCTGGGGCAAGAAAGTGAAACGACGGATTTGATACAAAAAATATCGCCCAATTATGTTAGTTTATCCGCTCGAAACTTGGAAGATCAGGAACATAACACTGAATTACTAACTCGGTTGAAGCAATTGAGTGCGCAGGTAACTGCCTTGGGTGGGCAAAGTATCTTGAAGCAAATTGATGAAAAAAAATCCGATTTATTGGCACGAAATGCCGGTTTTAATATTGTGGAAGGCGGCTATTACAGAACAATAGTTTTTGACTATTTGAGTCATACTAAGCCGGAACAATATGATTCGAAAGCAAGTAATTATTAAGCTATCAATTTGTCCGGTAATTCTATTTAATAAAGCTGTTTTATGCGTCATGCAAACGACACAAAGCACTGATAAAGTCATTTCAGTAGAGTAATTATTATCGATAAATTGGAGTTAAACCATGCGAATCGGACTACCTAAAGAAATTAAAGATAACGAAAATCGTGTTGGGATGACGCCTGGCGCAGTTAAAGCTTTAACCCGACGTGGGCATCAGGTGCTTGTGCAAAGTGGCGCAGGCGTTGGAAGCTCGCTTTCAGATGAAGAATATCAATCCGCCGGTGCAGAAATCGTCCCTTACGCTGAAGATGCGTGGGCGGCACAAATGGTCGTTAAGGTAAAAGAACCGATTGCGTCGGAATATCAATACCTTCGTCCAGACTTAATTCTCTTTACCTATTTACACCTTGCTTCCGACAAACCACTGACTGAAGCCTTGTTAGCAAGTGGAACAACCGGTATCGCTTATGAAACCGTACAAACAGTAAACGGACAGCTACCCTTATTAACCCCCATGAGTGAAGTAGCCGGACGTATGGCAACGCAAGTCGGTGCAACTTATTTACAAAAGTCTCACGGCGGACGAGGCGTTTTAATGGGTGGTGTTCCCGGTGTCGCTCCCGCTAATGTTGTCATCTTGGGCGCCGGTATCGTCGGTACCAATGCCGCGCGGGTTGCTGTTGGTTTGGGTGCACAAGTTACCGTCTTGGATATTAGCCATGATCGTTTAAAATATCTGGATGATATTTACCGTGGGCAATTACAAACCCGTATTAGCGATGAATATAATATCGAAGAGGTTATTTGCGAAGCGGATTTGGTCATTGGTGCCGTATTAATTCCGGGTGGACGTGCACCTTGGTTGATTACCCGAAACATGTTGCCCACAATGCCTAAAGGATCTGTCATTGTTGATGTGGCGGTCGATCAAGGTGGTTGTGTAGAGACTACGCGCGCAACGACTCATAGTAATCCGACATATGAAATTGAGGGTGTCGTGCATTATTGTGTAGCTAACATGCCAGGTGCTGTGCCACGCACCAGTACTTTTGCACTTAATAATCAAACTGCAGTTTATACCCTGCATTTGGCAAATGAAGGTCTTAACGCCGTACTTAAAGATAAGGCCTTGCAATATGGGCTAAATACCTATCGGGGTACGTTAACGTATGCCGCTGTCGCGGAAGCCTTTGGGTTAGAGTATGCTGATCCGCTAAAAGCATTAGGTAATTTGTAATAATGAATTGACCATAAATTGTGGGAATAACTTTAGTCGTAATAATCGCAGCTAAAGTTGCCCAAACTTAATCTTATATTCCTATTTAATGATTCGATATCAATGAGTAACTAAAGAAGGTGCTTCGAATGAAGCACCTTCTTTATAAATAACATCCCAGTGACTAAAAGTCTCTGCCACTTTTAATTCGTCTTACAGTACTAACCAACAGATCAACTTCATGATGGGTATTATAAAACGCTAGCGAGGGCCGAACGGTGATTTCCAAACCAAAACGGCGCAAGATAGGCTGGTCGCAATGATGGCCGGTACGAATTGCAATGTCCACCTTATTTCTTAAGACCATAAAATCCTGAAACGTTTGAATTTTTCACGAAAATCTTATATAAGTTTTCTGCTGAAGCAATATTATGACCACTGTTATAAATTGATAAGCCGACTACGGCAGGATCTTTTTGATCATTGATGATTTTATCAGCGACTGATAAGCCAAGGGTTTGGCCTTGGAAATCGTCATTGGCAAAGTGAACACCCAGATAAATACGACTGCGACCATTTTCTAATTGAGCTTGTGTAAAGGTGGCTACATCACGCGTGGCACCATCTTTACCACCAATAGGTGCTGCCAATAAGCCCGTGCCGTTGTTGGTGTTCTTTATCCAAGGAAACACCGTCAACTTCTGTGGTTTTTTAGCTTTAACAATGTCATCCGATTTAAAAAATGCTCTCAAAATTTCAACGCCTGCTGCGAAAGTGGTACTGTGACCGGCAGTGCTGGAAGGATGGGAAGGCGTTGATCCTAATGGCTTCCATAAATAGTCAGTTGCAGCTCCTGCAGCATCAGCATTTAAAGCAGTAATGGGGCGCCAAAAAGTTAAATCATACTTGGACTGGAAGGCCGCGATGCGTGCATCGGCTAATGCACTATCCAGCGCAGCAAACAACTTGGCATTTTGATTTAAATTGAGATGTCGATCTTTTGAAGTAATCCTTGCCAATTCGTTGACAGGTAATTCTGCATCTATTTTAAAATAAAGGGCCTGTAGTAATTGATCGTTAGTACGATTGCCAGGACTTGAGAATTCTTGACCATGACTTTTCACAAAAGCCAATTCGGCGTTGTATTCGGGACTACCTATTTTCAAGGAAGGTGGAACCAAAGCAACCAGTTGTTGTTTGTCCGATGTACTTAAGCTAAATGGAGTGATGTTTTTCCAATTAAAGGTAATGCCGGCAGTAGGTAAAATTGCACCGATGCTATCAAAGCCTGTAGGTGCTCCTGTATTGAGATCAACTACTCCAGCTCCACCGTTACTGGGGCGCCAAAAACCAATACCAGGGTTACCGGTTGCAGTTGCTGTGCCGGTGGCAGAAATATTGGTTGATGGTATATAGGATGTGTTTATAGCTGAGTTATCACCAGCTCTGGCTGTCAGTGCTGCAGCTGCGGCATTTTGCCCGGCAATAACGCCGTGATCAGTAGCGGGATTAACGCCCAAGGCCGCTAAGTCAGCGGCTAATTGAGCATCCAGCCAAGCACGGGTATTATCCCATGTTGGTAGAGTTGGCAATGTACCAATCAATACATCATGTGCAGCTTTAGCGGCAGCGGCAGGTGCAGATCCTCCGGTGGCACCAACAACATAGTAATAGCCTTTTTTGTGACTGAACTGGTTGACTGCATTAACTGCATCGAAGACGGCTCTGGCGGCGATAGCATCAATTCGTGTTGCAACATTTGAGTTAAGTGCAAGGGTTTTATCGCCAGTGGTAGTTGATGTTGCACCTTTAGTTGCAAGAGTCGAGTATAAATTCCAATCAGTAACTGCATCAGCAAAAGCGTTGCTTGCAGCTAAAGTAGTCGCCACGGCAAAAGCCATTCGTGTCGGCGAAAAATATTTTTTAGATGATACTTTTTTCATTTAATAACCTCTTTGAATAGATTTAGATTTCATGACGAACCCCAGTTGTTTGTTTAATCAATTAGATAAATCTATCTTGAAATAGAAATGCGGATGGGGTGTCAGATAAGTCTAAAGCATTAATGATGCCAGATTATCAACCATATGATTATTATCAATTATTTTATTTAAATACCAGGTTTTCTGCTTAATAAGAGTCAACGGTTGTTGATCAACTGTTTATTGGGAAGCAGTCGTTGTTGAAAAAATCTAGAGAATTATTCAAATTCTATCGATAAAAAATAAACAATTTGCTGTTGGAAATTCTTGAATAAAAGGCGCTGATGTTCGTAGCAACGGTAAAGTTGCTAATTACCTGGAAATACACTTTGAGTAATCAGAGGTCGTGATTTTTTGAAAGGTATTATATATTGATTGTTATTAACGAGTTGAACGCTTAGCGATCTCAAAAAAATCTGATTATTATTTCAGCAAGTTATTTCTTTGGCAGCCGATAGTAATTCACTAATAAAATGCTGACTGTATAGCGGTAAATAGTTATGTTTTAAATAAGCTATTTTGGTACTTGAACTGGAAATGAGATGGGATAAATCCCGAGCCACTAGATCTTTATCGGCTAAAGGGTCGTAGGCCATTCCTGCAATCAACCCCACTCCCAAACCCAAGCGGACATAAGTTTTGATGACATCGGTATCCGCTGCAGCCAAAATAATATCCAGTTCCAAATTTGCGGCGTTAAAGGCATTTTCAATATTTGATCGTCCGGTGTAGCCAAAACTATAGGTTAAAATGGGAAATTCAGAAAGCCGCTCAAGAGATATTTCTCCTTCACATAAGGGGTGGTTTTGAGGGACCACTAGTGCATGATGCCATTCATAACAAGTTTTAACAATAAGGTCCGCGACTTCATCAACTCTTTCAGTACAGATGGCAATATCGGCTTTACGAGCATGTAACTGGTCGATTAATTGTTCGGGGGATGCCTGTACCATGTAAATACTAACGCCAGGATATTTCTTTCTAAACCGACTAATCGGTATGGGTAAAAAATATTTTGCTTGGGTATGGGTAGTGGCAATATGTAACGTACCTTTATTGCTGTCCAGAAAATCGGCTGCGATATGTTGTATATTGGATTTTGCTCTGTTGATGACAGCAACTTCATCCATGATACTTAGGCCCAACGTCGTCATTCCAATTAGTTTTTTACCCTGTCTTTCAAATAAGGGAGAACCTAATTCAGCTTCAAAAAGTTGTAATTGTCGACTAACGGCTGACTGCACAATGTGCATTTTTTCAGCGGCTTTAGAAAGATTTAAATTGGTTTCTTGAAGTACGCGTAGTAATTCAATTTGACTCAGATTCATGGTTGCGATGTCCTTAACTAATATTCCTAAAATTTAACCTGAATAATACGGGATTAAATTAATGAAACCAATGTGCCTGACGTATTTTAAGGTTAATTTTATCCCCCCTAGCCAATTCAAGTTGTTTAAACTGATCATTAGGCATTTCTGCAAAAACAGGGGCTGTTGAGCCATTTGAACCATTTTTTACCAGTTCAAGACGGATTAATGCGCCCAGATGTTGCCAATCCTTTAGGGTTGCCGGTGCTGCATGATTGGCATCAGATTTTTCAATGATGATGTCATGAGGACGAACATGAGCAATCTTGCCTTCCTGAGTTGGATTTAATAATCCAGCTGTTTGCAGCCAGTCAGCATCATGTTCATCCAGATCAAAAACATTCGTTTGTCCAATAAAACGGGAAACAAATGCATTAGCTGGATGGTCGTAAATGTCACTGGGAGAGCCTTGTTGTTCGATCTGCCCATGATTAAGCACAACAACTTGACTGGCCACTTCCATGGCTTCTTCTTGATCATGGGTGACGAATATGCTGGTTACATTTAATTCATGGTGCAAGTTTCGTAGCCATTGCCGCAAATCCTTACGAACACTGGCATCAAGTGCGCCAAAGGGCTCATCCAATAGCAATACAGAGGGTTCTACCGCTAAGGCGCGTGCCAAGGCAATACGTTGACGTTGCCCACCAGATAGTTGATCAGGGTAGCGATTATGTAACCAATCAAGTTGCACCAAGTCCAATAAGGCATGTACTTTTTTAGTTATAATTTCGTTGCTGGGTCTATCGCGTTTAGGTTTAACACGTAAACCAAATGCCACATTCTCAAATACGGTCATATGCCGAAATAAAGCATAATGTTGAAATACAAAGCCGATGCCGCGTTGGCTGACATTTTGATCCGTTTTATCATCACCATTTATTAAAACACGACCTTTATCGGTATGCTCCAAGCCCGCAATAATCCGTAACAGTGTGGTTTTACCACAACCGGAAGGTCCTAATAAAGCAACAAGCTCGCCTTCTGGAACTTCCAGATTAATATGGTTTAGCGCTGTAAAGGCACCAAAATTTTTACTGATGTCAGAAAGTAAAATACTCATAGTAAAATCTCAAATATAAAATCGTTGTTGGTTTTTTATCGGTTGGTTTGTTTCCATTCCAAAGCGGTTTTTAAAATCAGTGTGACAATGGCTAATGCTGCCAAAATAGAGGCGCTGGCAAAAGCACCAACCACATCATAGTCGTTATAACTGACTTCAACATGTAATGGTAGGGTATTGGTCATACCTCTGATATGACCAGAGACCACGGAAACAGCACCAAATTCCCCCATTGCTCTGGCGTTACATAACAATACACCATACAGTAATGCCCATTTTATGTTGGGTATAGTAACGGCCCAAAAAGTTTTCCAGCCACCTGCGCCCAGTGAAAGAGCCGCTTCTTCTTCCTGGTTGCCCATTTCTTGCATCAAGGGAATTAATTGTCTCGCTACGAAAGGAAAGGTAATAAATAGGGTTGCGAGAATAATGCCGGGAACTGCAAAGATGATTTTTACATCATGTTCCATTAGCCATTCTCCAAACCAGCCCTCTGCACCAAACAACAGGACGAATATTAACCCGGAAATAACAGGAGAAACTGAAAAAGGCAGGTCGATTAATGTCGTTAGAAAGCTTTTGCCTTTAAAATCAAATCGGGTAATGGCCCAGGCAGCGGCAACCCCAAATACAGTATTTAAAGGAACAGTTACCACAGCCACTAATAAAGTCAGTTTGATTGCTGCCAAGGTATCTGGCTGCGTCAATGCTGACCAATAAGCCTCCAAGCCTTTAGAAAAGGCTTGGACAATAACCAAACCTAAAGGTATGCATATAAACAGACTAATAAAGCTTAAGGCAATTGTGATCAAGCTCCATTTAACCCAGTCAGGATCTTGCAGAGCACGTTGCTGAGCAACTATTTTGTCTTTGTAGAGAGGTTTGGTAACAGTATTCATAAAGCAAATATCCTTACAATTGCCCAGAGCGCTTACGCACCCAAAGTTGCAGCAGATTAATTAATAACAGCAATAAAAATGAGATAACCAGCATGGTTAAGGCAATGGCAGTGGCACCTTTAATATCAAATTGTTCCAGTTTGATAACAATCAATAGCGGTACAATTTCTGATACATAGGGGATATTACCGGCAATAAAAATGACGGAGCCATATTCCCCGACGCCTCTTGCAAATGCTAATGCAAAACCGGTGAGTAAAGCCGGGAATATATTCGGAAAAATGATTTTGGTAAAGACCTGTAGACGCGAAGCACCGAGACTGGAGCCTGCTTCCTCCATTGTTGTTTCAAATTCCAACAACACGGGTTCGACGGTGCGGACTACAAAAGGAATGCTGATAAAAATAAGTGCAACGACTATACCGGCCGGTTTAAAGGCGATTTGTATACCAAAGTTATCCATGAGTAATTTGCCAAGAAAACCGCTGGGTTGGAAAATGGTTGCCAACACAATACCCGCAACCGCAGTTGGTAAAGCAAAGGGTAAATCAATCAAGGCATGAAATATGTTTTTTCCAAAAAATGAATATCTGACCAAAACCCAAGCAGTAATAAAGCCGAATACACTGGCAATAGATGCAGCAATAAGCGCAGTAGTAAAGCTGACGCGAAATGAAGATAGCACCCTTTTACTGGTTATGATGTGAACATAATCATCCCAATTCAGTTCAAAACTTTTAAAGACCAGCGTGCTGAGGGGAATTAAAACCACCAAGCCTAAATAGAAAAGGGTAAATCCGATGGTTGGACGAAATCCTGGCATAACACTACTTTGTGACATTATTTAACTCCATACTTTTCTACGTTCCAACGTAATAGTTACGGAACCAGATAATGAGTTTTAAAGGCGGACAGAAAACCTGCCCACCTTATTAGGCTATAAAAACAGCGAATTATTTTCCTGCACCGTAGATTTGGTCAAATACACCCTCATCGGCAAAGAATTTGTTCTGTGCTTCATTCCAGCCGCCGAATTGATCGATTTTGATGAGTTCTAACGGTTTAAATTGTTTTGCATACTTAGCGGCAATTTCAGGATCTGTAGGACGATAAAAGTTTTTGCCTATGATTTCCTGACCTTCTTTGCTGTATAAGTATTTAAGGTATTCGGTAGCGACTTCAGTCGTACCATGTTTACGCGCAACATCTTCAACAACAGCGACGGGTGGTTCTGTCAAAATACTTAATGATGGAGTCACAATTTCAAACTTGTCTGCGCCAAATTCATTTAAAACCATGTAGGCTTCATTTTCCCATGTAATGAGTACATCACCAATTTCACGTTCCACAAAACTTGTGGTGGCGCCCCGTGCACCCGTATCCAATACGGCAGCATTTTTAAATAACTTGCTAACAAATTCTTTAGCCGCTGCTTCGTCGTTATTGTTATGTTTAAGCGCATAACCCCATGCAGCTAAAAAGTTCCAACGTGCTCCACCGGATGTTTTAGGATTGGGTGTGACGATACTCACGTCTGGTTTGACAATATCATTCCAATCTTTAATACCCAGAGGATTACCTTTTCGTACTATAAATACAATAGTAGAGGTATAAGGGCTACTGTTATTAGGTAACAAGGTTTGCCAGTTTTCCGGAATTAATTTACGCTTTTGGTAAAGTTGGTCGATATCATAAGCTATTGCTAAAGTAACAACATCCGCTTCCAAACCTTCTAATACAGCTCGCGCTTGTTTACCACCGCCACCATGAGATTGATTGATGGTGACAGTATCGCCCGTTTTGGCTTTCCAGTAGCTGGCAAATACAGGATTGTATTCTTTATAGAGTTCACGGGTCGGGTCGTAGGATACGTTAAGTAAGTTTATATCTTTTGAGTGTGCATTGTTTGATGCAAGAGCAGCCAAGACAGCTGCAAAGACAATAGTTAAAAAATTATTTTTCATGGGTAAAAACCTTAGGTCAGTTTATTAAAATGCTAATTGAAAGCGAGTGGAGAGAACTTGTTCACTAGGTCGGTTGGTTATGTTGTATTTGGAGGCTTCACCTGATCCCGTTTTCGTTCCTGCACCCCCTTCAAATGATACATATTCGTAATCAAGTCTAATCAGTGCATATTTGTTAAGGAACCAATTCGCACCAAATGTTCCTGCGGTTGCTTTGCTAGCAGACCTGGTTGGATCAATCATTTTAAAAGTATCACTGTCAACATTTAGTTCAGTCCAACGTGCAGCAAGTTGTAATGCACCCCAGCTACCTTTAAAGGGGTCAAAATTACGCATGGGTTTAACGCCTTCAAAGGTATTATCTTCACCGGTCACTACATAAGAAACTTGAACTTGAGAGGCTGTATTGGTCTGAGTAATATTATTCACTTTGCTGGTAGGATCGGATCCGTTCAGCGTCTGAGTAGAAGCAACATATTCACCCATGAGTCCAAAGGGGCCTTTATACCAGTATGCTTGTGGATAAATACGATTAGAACTGCCATTGGCTGTAATAACACCGGTAGAGCCGGCTGTTATTGTGTTGGGAGCATCGTAATAAATAAATTGCGTCTGTCCTAAAGGCGTTCTTTGATTATTAAGAACTAGCTTGTCAGGACTGGAAAAAGATCCTGACAAACCAACGCCAAAACCTTCCAGCCAGCTGTAACCTGAATGTTGAAAAGGTTGTGCAAAAATACGTCCATCGAATTCTTTATTATTAGCACTGGTGAATGAAGTCGAGGAAGTGGATTGAGCTCCATTTCCATAAGGATTACCACTATCCCCGGTGCCGTTGGTAATGCCAACTTGATAGGTAAAGGCATTTTTGTTATCAATAGGTCCAGGAGCTGTCTCTGCTTTGTAACCCGGCATCGCGAAGCCACCATGCACTTGAATACCCATATCTCGATTTGGCGCCAAATTAGTGGGGAAAGCTCGTTCCAAAAAGGCAGTATTGGAATCACTTTGTAAGCGTTCAAGACCGATTGAGGGTTTATATTTTCCGACTAATAAGCTCGCTTGAGTAGCATAAGCGTAATCAACATAAGCATCCGGTAACATGTTTGCCGTGTTACTGGTTTGTGCAAAGTCAGGCATGATTTTAAAATAGATATCTTTAAGAAGATAACCTTCCAAAACAATACGGGCTTGTCTTAGGAAAATAGAGTCTGGACCAACAGGACCCAAAGCTAATCCTGTCCAGGCATCTGGATTATCGCCCAGAAAATTACGATAGTCTGTTTGTATAGTTGCGCCTATGCGTAACTGATTTTTTTTATCCGCAGATGTTATTCTAAAACCATTTTCGCCGGCATCAAAAACGGGTAGTTTTTTTAATGCACCCGTTGTTACCTCATCTTGAACTTCTAATTTGCGTTCAAGGGTATTAACTTTTCGAGTCAGCTTGATGACTTCAGGAGAAGGATTTGTTAAGGGTGGGGGGTCTATTGGTCTTGCAGATAAAGCCGCCGCTTTATCCAGTTTTTCTAGCCGAGCTTCCAGTTGATCCATTTTTGCCAAGCGACTTTCAAGTTCGCGGATGCGTCTTTCCAAGGCTTCTGAATCAGCTGCATTAGCAACTGGAACCCCCAATAAGGCAAGATTAATTAGGCTTGCTAGCGCTTTCCGTTTAATTTGTTTCATATGTTTGTCCTCTTAAGAGCTTTAACTTCCGGCAATCCGGTCAGCTCATTGATCTTTTTAAAGGTGTTTACCGTTTTTACGGTAGAGTCATTGCTATTAATTGTTGAGTCGTTATTTGGTGTCAAAGCGTAGTTTTTCTTTACGTTCTATTTGTACAACTTTTCCATCGTGGATGATGATTTCAACCGACCCGAAGCGGATTCCCTGTAATATAGAGATAATCTGATTGACCATTTCAACTTTCATTTGTGTTTGCCCCGCTTTACTTTTTTCTAATGTCATACCATTTAGCCTCTACAGTTTATTAAGGTTGAAAAACGTTTAACTTAACCTTGAGTGCACTATATCAGTGAATTTATGGAACATTTAATGATACATTTTGATATGTATATCTCATTTAAAGATAATAATTATCGATATAGAGTCATAACTTCGTTAGTTTTCTAGAAATCGGCTTCTTTGTGGTCGAGGATAGATAAGTGCTTAACTACCTGATTGATTAGGGCGATTACAAAATGGCTTATAAAAAGTAAAAAAAAACCTCGTTTGGAAAATCCAAACGAGGTTTTTTAGTGTTGCTTGACAGAGTGTTGGCTTAAAGCTTTTAAGACGATATCACATCGTTTTGCAAGGGCTTTACTAGGAAAGACCTAATACATCTTGCATATCATAACGCCCGGTTGTTTTGTCTTTCAGCCATATAGAAGCTCTGATTGCACCATTAGCAAAAGTCATGCGACTGGTGGCTTTGTGGGTAATTTCTACACGTTCACCTTCATCAGCAAACATTACTGTATGATCGCCAACAATATCACCCGCACGAATGGTTGAAAAACCAATGGTTTTTCTATCCCGTTCGCCGGTATTGCCTTCGCGACCATAGATAGCGCAGTCTTTTAAGTCTCGTCCTAAAGTATTTGCAATGACTTCACCCATGCGTAATGCAGTACCGGAAGGTGCGTCAACTTTATGGCGATGGTGGGCTTCAATCACTTCAATATCGGTATAGTCACCCATGACTTTAGTGGTCATTTCCAATAATTTAAGTGCTAAGTTGACCCCAACACTCATGTTGGGAGCAAGCACTATGGCGATCTCTTTAGACGCTTCTGCAATTAAAGCCTTTTGAGTATCGTTGTAACCGGTAGTACCTATGACTATTTTTTTACCCGCTTTTCGACATATTTCTATAAACTCCATAGAAATATCGGGTCGGGTAAAATCAATTAAAACATCAAATTGATCAACCACTGAGGTTAAGTCATTAATGACTTTAATTCCTAGTGTTCCAATCCCGGCTAATTCTCCGGCATCTTTACCAATAGCGGTACTTCCCGGGCGTGATACAGCAATAGAAAGTGCTGTTTTATCATCCAGCACAGCCGCTTTGATTAGGCATAAACCCATTCGGCCGGATGCTCCGACCACAGCGATACGTAGCATGAATTATCCTGTTAGCTTATCAAAAAAGTTTTTAACGCCATCAATCCATGTATGTTCTTGAGGGCTGTGTTGTTTTCCGCCACTTGATAACGATTCCCCTAGTTTTTCAATAATTGCTTTTTGATCTTTGGTCAGTTGTACGGGCGTTTCAATTTTTACTTTGCAAATTAAGTCGCCGATGGCACCGCCACGAACCTGCTTAACACCTTTGCCACGTAATCTAAACGATTTCCCTGTTTGTGTTTCAGCGGGTATGGTTAGTTTAACTTCACCATTTAGAGTAGGTACCTGGATGGCATCACCTAAGCAGGCGGTTGCAAAGTTAATAGGTACTTCACAGTATAAGTTTGCACCATCACGAGTAAAAATAGCATGATCTTTAACTCGAATTTCTATGTAAAGATCACCTGAAGGGCCGCCACGTTCTCCGGCTTCTCCTTCTCCTGATAAGCGTATACGATCACCGGTATCGACACCTGCAGGAATTTTAGCCGATAAGGTTTTGGTTTCCTGAACGCGTCCTTGACCATGACATGAGCCACACGGATCTTTAATTTGTTTGCCTGTGCCTCGGCAAGTAGGGCAGGCTTGTTGCACAGAAAAGAAGCCTTGTTGCATTCGAACTTGTCCATGACCATGACAGGTGGTACAGATTACAGGACTTGAGCCTTTTTTAGCACCTGAGCCTTTACATTCGCCACAACTGACTAATACAGGTACACGAATTTTTGTTTCTGTTCCGGCAACAGCTTCTTCCAGAGTCAGCTCAAGATTATAGCGTAAGTCAGAGCCACGTTGAGTGTTGCTACGTTGTTGTCTTCCGCCACCAAAGATGTCACCAAAAACATCACCAAAAACATCGCTAAATCCTTCTGCGCCGCCAAAGCCACCAGAACGTCCACCCATTGATGGATCGATTCCGGCATGACCAAACTGGTCATAAGCTGAGCGTTTTTTTGGGTCTGATAAAACTTCGTAAGCTTCTTTAATTTGCTTGAATTTTACTTCAGCCGCTTCCGGATTGTCTGCGTTTCTATCGGGATGAAACTTCATCGCCATACTGCGATAGCTTTTCTTGATCTCTGCATCACTGGCGTTTCTATCAACGTTGAGCAGTTTGTAAAAATCTTCTTTTGTCGCCATGTTTCAATCCGCTCCTGATTATTCATCAGGAGATTAAGCATTGCTGCGTGGTTATGAGAAACCGCATATTAAAAAGCGCGGAATGGTTTTAATGTCTGTAGCTTCAACAAGAAGCTTAACGTATTAAGCAGGTTGGGACAATTCTCAGTCCCAACCTGCTTGTTATTTCAATTGATTTGTAAAATCAATTATTATAGGTAACGCCAATTAGATTTAGTCTTTTTTAACTTCTTCAAATTCAGCATCAACAACGCTGTCATCAGTTTCCTGATGGGCTGAAGCCCCTTCAGAATGGCTATGTTCACCACCTTCAGTGCTTGCTTTTTGAGCATAAACACGTTCGGCTAGTTTGCCTGATAACTCGGTTAAATCATTAGTTTTAGCTTCTATAGCATCCTTGTCATCAGTTTTAACGGCTTCTTTCAGCGCTTCAATAGCGTGTTCAATGCTATTTTTTTCATCTTCGCCAATTTGGTCGGCCAATTCTTTTAAAGATTTTTCAGTCGCATGAATCATTCCGTCAGCATGATTGCGGGCATGAACTAATTCAGTTAACTTGCGATCTTCATCAGCATGGGCTTCTGCATCTTTAATCATACGATCGACTTCATCACTGGATAAACCACTTGATGCTTTAATGACGATTGACTGTTTTTTACCGGTTGCTTTATCTTTAGCCGATACGCTTAAAATGCCGTTGGCATCAATATCAAAAGATACTTCAATTTGTGGAACGCCACGCGATGCTGGTGGAATATCCGCTAAATCAAAACGCCCCAGGGATTTATTAGCGGATGCTTTTTCACGTTCGCCTTGCAAAACATGAATGGTAACGGCTGTTTGATTGTCGTCAGCTGTAGAAAATACCTGTGCTGCATTGGTTGGAATGGTGGTATTTTTTTCAATTAACTTAGTTAAAATACCGCCCATTGTTTCAATACCCAAAGACAATGGAATAACATCCAGTAACAATACATCTTTAACATCACCCGATAAAACACCTGCTTGAATCGCTGCACCCAACGCGACTGCTTCATCGGGGTTGACGTCTTTACGGGGCTCTTGTCCAAAAATGCTTTTAACCATTTCTTGTACTTTCGGCATACGGGTTTGACCGCCTACCAAAATAACATCATTGATTTCTGATGCTTTAACGCCGGCATCTTTAAGTGCCATTTCACAAGGGCCTTTAGTGCGGTTAATCAGTTCTTCTACTAAAGACTCTAATTTTGCACGTGTTAATTTAACATTTAAATGCTTGGGGCCAGACGCATCCGCAGTAATGTAAGGTAAATTAACATCAGTTTGTTGGCTTGAAGACAATTCAATCTTGGCTTTTTCTGCCGCTTCTTTTAAACGTTGCAGTGCCAAGGGATCATTGTGTACATCTACGCCACTTTCTTTTTTAAACTCAGCGGCAAGAAACTCAATAACTCTTGAGTCAAAATCTTCACCACCTAGGAAAGTGTCACCATTCGTTGATAACACTTCAAATTGATGTTCGCCATCAATTTCAGCAATTTCAATGATTGAGATATCAAAAGTACCGCCACCCAGGTCATAAACAGCAATTTTGGTATCACCTTTAGGCTTGTCCATACCAAATGCCAGTGCAGATGCAGTGGGTTCGTTAATAATACGTCTAACTTCCAAGCCGGCAATACGGCCTGCATCTTTAGTCGCTTGACGTTGTGAATCGTTAAAATAGGCAGGAACAGTAATAACCGCTTCGGTTACTGTTTCGCCTAAATAAGCTTCGGCGTCTTTTTTTAATTTCATTAAAATGCGGGCTGAAATTTCTGGCGAGGCCATTTTTTTGCCATGCACTTCTACCCATGCATCACCGTTTTCTGCTTCGACGATTGAATAAGGTACCATTTTGATGTCTTTTTGTACGACATCATCTTTAAAACGACGACCGATCAAACGTTTTATAGCAAACAGCGTGTTTTTGGGGTTAGTAACCGCTTGGCGTTTTGCTGACTGGCCTACCAATACTTCATCATCACTACTAAAAGCAATAATGGAAGGGGTAGTACGCGCACCTTCACTGTTTTCAATTACTTTTGCAACGCCGTTTTCCAACACCGCAACACATGAGTTTGTTGTTCCTAAATCTATGCCAATTATTTTAGCCATTGAATGCTCCAGACTGAATTTGTATAAAAAATGTAAAAGTTATTTCCGATATGGGGGCTGTTTTTGGGTGTTCAAGCCTATGCATTATCTTCTTATGGATTTTCTGCTGCTTTTGCTACTACGACCATAGCGGGCCTTAATAAACGTCCATTCAGAACGTAACCTTTTTGAAACACATTAACGACGGTATTAGGTTCAGCATCTTCTACTTCTTGCATCATCATTGCTTGATGTTGTTCCGCGTTAAAAGGTTGTCCTAACGGATCAATGGCAACGATGTTAAATTTTTCAAACAAGGCTTCAAACTGTTTAATCGTTAAGTCACTGCCTTCCCTGAATTTTTTTACGTCCTCGCTATCGCCGGTTGCCGCTTGCAAACCCAAAACTAGGCTGTCAAATACGGGCAGTATAGCTTTGCCAAAATTGGTTAAGGCAAATTTATGGGCATCTTCGAGATCCTTTTGAGTTCTTTTTCTCAGGTTTTCCATTTCCGCCTGAGTGCGTACGGCTTTATCCCAAGACTCATGCGCTTTTTGTTTGGTTTCTTCCAATTCTTGTTTTAGCTCTTCAATAGTATATTCATGCTCACCCACTTCAGTGTGAGGATGGTCTTCAGCGAAGGCTTCTGTTTCAGTCTCGGATTCAACTGCACTTTCAACCTGCGATTCAGGTATTTCCTGATCAATACTCATCTTTTTGTTCCTTAATATGGTTGTGGTAACGCGCTTAACTGCACATAGAAATGTTGTTACCTATCATGGGGTCGTAGTTTTAGGATTCAAGGCAGCACCTAATAATTTTGCTGTAACATCAACAAATGGAATGATTTTTTCATAGGCCATTCGTGTGGGACCAATAACACCAAGCACACCAACCACTTCATCATTAACTGAATAAGAGGAAGTCACTAAGCTGCATTGATCAAAGGCTTGGTAGCCGGATTCTTCTCCTATGAAAATCTGCACGCCATCCGCTTTCATGGACTGATCGAGTAAATGAATAACATCTTGTTTTTGACTGAAGGCATCAAAGAGTTTTTTTAAATGATCTCGACCTGACAGCTCTAAAAAACCCATTAGGTTGGTTTCGCCGGTTAAGACATAATCATCTTTTTGGTCGCCTGAATCAAAGGTCAGTTGTGCCATTTTTATGGCATCCAGCATTCCTTGGTTCATACGTTCCTGAGCATCCTGTAATTCTTTTAAAACAGCTGCACGAACTGAAATCAGGCTATGTCCGCAATAAATTGAATTTAGATAGGCACCCGCCTGTTGCAATTCAGACGGGGTAAACACTTTGTCCGTATGAATGATTTTGTTATGCACTTCTTGTTCATTAGTTACAAAAATCACCAGAACGCGTTTGTGTGATAAAGGTAAAAACTCAATATGTCGTAAACTGACCAATTCTCTTCGGGGCAAAGTCACTACGCCAGCCATATGGGTTAATTCTGCAAGTAATCTAGATGCTGTTCCAATCATCTTGCCGTTATCGTCCTTATCAGATAAGCCTTGATGAAGACATGCTAACTCTTTACTATCTAGCGGTTTGACGGTTAATAAGCTGTCAACAAATAAACGATAGCCGCTAACCGTAGGTATGCGACCCGCTGAAGTATGCGGGGAATGTATTAAACCCAAATCTTCCAAGTCTGCCATTACATTGCGAATGGTTGCAGGACTTAATTTTATATCCGAGTCTTTCGATAACACACGAGAACCCACTGGTTGACCATCACTAATATAGCGTTCAACCAATGTTTTTAATAATTGCAAAGACCGATCGTTTAAATCCCGCGCACCACTATTCACATACACCTCAAATAAATCAAATTGGCACTCAATAAAGGTGAGTGCCAATTTGGCAAAATAGCAGTTCAAAGCTTTGTTGTCAATAAAGACAAAGGAATGCTTAAGGTATTAGGTTTAATTTATGGTATTTTGAAGTTAGCTATTAAGAAAGCTGTTATTTTTACTAAAAAAATACGGTGGAAGTAATTTCATGCTTTAGATTTTGGGTTGCGCTAGTCATGATTACACGCTATTAGAATATTGTTTACCTGTTTATTTTGTCGGAAAGCAAAAATAATCTGAATTACGCGGACTTATTGTGATGGCTAAATAGCGCAAAAGTAGACTGGATGCTAAAATCAGCAACTCAACTAATTTAAATTTCCAGGAAACATATGAGCAAAATTACTATCGAACATAATCCAAGTGAAGAACGATTAAAAGAACTGGGTGTTTCCACTTGGGCTATTTGGGAAAAAGAAATTTCAAAATTTCCAATAGATTTTGATGAAACTGAGTGTGCCTATGTGTTGGAAGGTGAGATTTTGGTAACGCCTGCTGGAGGTGAATCTGTTCGAGTTGTAGCGGGTGATTTGGTGTCGTTCCACGCTGGTTTGGATAGTCAATGGGAAGTGGTTAAGCCATTGCGTAAGCATTATAGCTACGATTTCCCTAACGGTATTTAACTAATGATTTGAGATTTGTAATTACATCCAAATCAATATTGCTTGATTGAAAGCCAATTGGAATAAAAAAACCAGTTGGCTGAATTTAACGCCGATATGCGCTTTTATAGACTCATAACTGTTAACTTAAGCCCCATTCATCACAATTCTGGCTGCTAAATTTTTTGCCACAGCTGCTTTTTATACTAAAGACACAGCCTGGAGGAATTTACTCCGGATTTCTATCTTAAATTTTATGGCTAAATATGCTCTGTTTTTATTTACACAATTACTCTGATTGAGGTGAATCTCGGTGAGAGTGGTTATGAGGAATATAGGCCAACGATTTAAAATATATTCACTAAAAAATAAAAAACTTCCATGGGGTTAATCCATGGAAGTATTCATATTGCTATTTTGTTTAGTTCCATGAAAGTTGACCAGCTTTAATGCGTTTATGGTTAACATTAATATTGCTGGCAATCGTTGCGGCAGCAAAAATGCAGGAGGATATTATAAATTCACCAGAAATAAAGCCAACCAAGCCTGTTAAGAATAATAATCCAATTGAAATGTCTTTCGATAGGTCGCTCATAAAAAATACCTAGTAAAGTTGAAAAAATTTATATTGCATCTAAACTATAACTAAGATTGGTATTGTTGACAATAGGGCGATTTATTTATTAATTGTTTCCTAATTGCGCACATCAGGTTCATGAGTAGTTCATTTACAGTGGTTAAAATATTAACAATTTATTATTTACCAAGGTTGTTCTGTAGTTTTTTAAAGCGAATATTTCTTGAAGTGACTCGAGTTCTTGTTAATTAAGCTCATCAGCTCAAACAAATGTTTTCTTTTTGTTCTCTTTTTCTTGCTTTATAGTTTATTTTTGCTAAGATATAAAAAAATAGAGGCTAATAAACAGCAAGTAGTTGAACTTACTTATTGCATTGCAATCAGAAGAATTAATTCAGAGATCAAAGACTTATTTGAGGGTGATTAGGTTGTTATTCAGCAGCGTGAGTAAGTGAGGGTGGGGCCAGTCGCCTTAGTTAAGTACACTGAAGCTGCGCTAAAATACTATGAAAAGTTGCAGATTAGTTTTTTTACTATCCGCTAATAATGGATGACAGCGTTAACTTTTTGTCCTGAAGACGTGTAATACAAGATGTGTTCGCCGGGAAAATGCTAAGTTTACCGAGCAAATGAGCTACTTTTATTTAAAACGAGGAGAACTATTATGATACAAAAAATACATATGCATGATCAGGTGTTTAATAAAGTTGATGACATTATGAGGCATTATAAAAGAAAGCCGGTAGAAGACTTAGTTCAATTATTAAAGCATTTTATTAAGCATTCTTTAGTTAT
The DNA here is from genome assembly GCA_026399095.1 of Methylococcales bacterium. Taxonomy (GTDB): domain Bacteria; phylum Pseudomonadota; class Gammaproteobacteria; order Methylococcales; family Methylomonadaceae; genus Methylobacter_C. Next base: position 160,304 of record JAPLRP010000019.1, read on the forward strand.
TTGACGCTAATTTAGTTGGACAGATTTTTTATCTGTCCTTGGTTTAATTGCGGTGGTTACTTAAAGCCACCGCAAAAATCTGACTGATACTTGTGTTAAAGGGTGAGCTGAGTTTGTCCATTGTGACTGAAGAAATTTGCTTTAGTTACAACTTGATATTAAAAAAATACTTAAAGTATTTTACAGAAACACTCTCTTTTATAGCTCGGCATCATGATAAACATTCTGTACATCATCCAGATCATTCAACATATCTAAAAACTTTTCAAACATAGCTATA
>JAPLRP010000022.1 GCA_026399095.1 Methylococcales bacterium
ATTGTTATCACGAGTGTTATCACGGTGGCTAAAAAAGCCTAATATTTGGCTGTAAGTTTTACAGTGTTATCAGTTAGCGTATTGATTTGTATAGGTAAAATTTAGACAAAAATAAAGCCGCTAACCATTCTTGTAGAATGGTTAGCGGCTTAAAAATAACCTAAACCGATTGGTTAAGCTTATTTTTCGTCGTCTGGATGCGGAGCAAATACCCATTTCAAAAGGGCGTATACAGCAGCAATAACTACAACAGCTCCGATCATGCCAGCTGGTGTTTTTAAAGTTTCAGTCAAATCTAAAATAAAACCCATGTATGTCTCTCCTACCTAATATTTTTTCTTTGAGAATTTGCTAATTTCATAGCAAGCGGATGTTGCATGATACTTTAGGCTGATTTAAAGTCAAGGTTTATTGTTGAAAAACATAAGAAATATGAGGGATATCAGAGATTACTGACTATTCTTGTTAAAGCTGGATTATCAATGTGGTATAGTTTGAGCTCTGTTTTTAAAGCTGATTGATTAGGGGGATAATAACAATGAAAAAATACGTTAAAATATTACCGTTGGCTGCGTTTTTTTTTGCATTTTCGGCAAATGCCGACGTTGAATTAAAGAATAATACTGAAATTCTGGGTAAATGGAAGCTATATGCTGAAGCGACCAAGTTAGATGGAGAGCAGAAAAACGTTACTATCGAATGGGATTTTAAGGATAATGGCGTTTTAAAACAAACAGCGACTGACTCTGTTGGTCGAACAAAAGAAATGAAAATAGATATTAAATACGCTTTAGAAAATGGCGATATTAAAAAGCAGACAAAACCTGGGCAAGAAAAGTATGAGTCATGCAGTGTAGTTGAAAAAGAAGGCTCTAAAATGATTCTTAAATGTTCATTTTTGTACTATTTTCTTACAAAAATTTAATTAAAAAAATAATAAAGGGGTATAGCTTTATGATTAGCGGAATAGTAATGATTTTTGTAGCTCTCTGGTTTTATCAGTCAGCAATAAAAGCAAAAGTAAATAATGTGTTGGTTTGGGTAGTAATAGGTGCGATAGGATTTTTTGTTTTACAATTGATGCTTGTAAATCTAAATATTTATATTTTAGAATCATTCAGGTCAAGTGAGGGCGGTGCAGCTTATGAGGCATTGCAAGGCGCAGATCGAAAAAATGAAGGTGATTTCCTTGGCTTCGCCGGTATTTTAAAGTCACTTTATCTGGAAATTTCCCCTTCAGTTGTTGGGTTCTTGATTATTGCCTTGGCTCGTTTAAAATTCATCACCAAAGAAAGTTTTACAGTTCAAAATTTATTCAGTGGTCTTAAAGAAATGTTTTTAAACATAAAGCAAAGCTTCAAAACACCAGAATAACAGCCTCTTAAGTTGATAAAAAAAGCCCAAGTAACGCTTGGGCTTTTTTATTTATTTTATAAGCTTAATTAGGTTTTTTTGGCATAAAAAAACCAGGTGGGCTTAAGGTCTCTAAACGATAGAGGATACAAGAAAAATAATGGCGCCAACAAACATAATGGTGACAATCAATCCCACAATAATATAGGTTGAAAGGGATCCGTTTTCGAATGCTGATCTTCTATTAGTCTCACTTTGTACGCCTATAAAAGCAGCTATAACACTTTTAAAAACTTGAGTAATGGTTGGTTTTGACATGCTCATCTCCTATTATTTTTTAAAAATAATAGTGCTAGCCAGTTTTTTAAGCAATGATTATATTTAGGTAACATAACTACCCTTGGCACAAGCAATGAATAAAACAGAATTATTAAAACAGCAGTTATCCAAAAGAATCTTGTTTCTTGATGGCGCAATGGGCACGATGATCCAAAGCTATAAACTGGAAGAAAAAGATTATCGTGGTGAGCGCTTTGCTCAATGGGAAGTTGATTTGAAGGGTAATAATGATTTATTGTCATTAACCCAACCGGATATTATTAAAGCTATTCATTGCGCTTATTTTGAAGCCGGTTCGGACATTGTCGAAACTAACACCTTCAATTCAACCAGTCTTTCCATGGCGGATTACCGTATGGAATCGTTGGCTTATGAACTTAATGTCGCATCTGCTCGCGTTGCTAAACAAGCTGCCGCTGAATACTCCGAAAAAACACCTGAAAAGCCGCGCTTCGTAGCGGGTGTTTTAGGTCCCACTGCACGAACTGCTTCAATGTCTCCGGATGTTAATGATCCCGGTTTTCGAAATATATTCTTTGATGATCTGGTAGTGGCTTACACAGAGGCGACATTAGGATTGATTGAGGGTGGCGCAGACATTATTTTGATTGAAACCATCTTTGACACACTAAATGCCAAGGCCGCCATTTTTGCTGTAGAGCAAGTTTTTGAAGATATTGGCTATAAATTGCCAGTCATGATATCGGGTACCATTACGGATGCCTCAGGAAGAACTCTATCCGGACAAACGGTTGGTGCATTTTGGAACTCTCTAAAGCATGTGGCGCCTATATCTTTTGGTTTTAACTGTGCGTTGGGTGCAACCGAATTGCGCCAATACATCGCTGAATTATCCGGAATTGCTGATACACATGTTTCCGCTCATCCCAATGCCGGCCTCCCTAATGAGTTTGGTGAGTATGATGAAACGCCTGAGCAAATGGCAAATGAATTAGCGGATTGGGCGCAAAATGGTTATTTAAATATCATCGGCGGTTGCTGCGGCACTTCACCTGCTACCATTAAAGCTATTGTGGATGCAGTGCAAAACCAACCCCCGCGCATTATTCCTGCTATTGAGAAAAAATGTCGCCTAGCGGGTCTTGAGCCTATGTCCATTGGCGCTGAAAGTTTGTTTGTGAATGTCGGTGAGCGAACTAATGTAACCGGTTCTGCTGCTTTCAAGCGTCTAATTATAGACGGTGATTTTGAAACCGCTTTGGATGTAGCCAAACAGCAGGTTGAAAATGGTGCGCAGATTATCGACATTAACATGGATGAAGGCATGTTGGAGTCGAAAGAAGCAATGGTTCGCTTTTTGATGTTGGTAGCCGCAGAGCCGGATATAGCGAAAGTACCTATTATGCTGGATTCTTCTAAATGGGATATTTTGGAAGCGGGTCTTAAATGTATTCAGGGCAAGGGTGTTGTCAATTCTATTTCGCTTAAAGAAGGCGAAGCCACTTTTATTAAGCATGCCAAACTCGTCCATCGTTATGGTGCGGCAGTTATTGTTATGGCGTTTGATGAGGACGGACAAGCCGACACCAAAGCCAGAAAGGTAGCAATATGCCAGCGGGCTTATAAGATTCTTGTCGAACAAGTTGGTTTTCCACCTGAAGATATTATTTTTGATCCCAATATTTTCGCCATTGCTACCGGTATTGATGAGCATAATAATTACGGACTGGATTTTATCGAAGCCACCCGTGAAATTAAACAAACGCTGCCTTATGCTCTTATTTCCGGCGGCGTGTCTAATGTGTCTTTTTCATTTCGAGGTAATAACCCGGTTCGGGAAGCGATTCATGCTGTATTTTTATACCATGCCATTCAGGCTGGCATGTCAATGGGTATCGTTAATGCCGGACAATTAGCCATTTATGAAGATATACCACTGGATTTGCGTGATGCAGTTGAAGATGTGGTATTAAATCGTCATGACGGTAGCGGTACGGATAAGCTATTGGAATTGGCGGCAAAATATCGTGGCGATGGCAGTAGTAGTGAAGTTAAACAAGAAAATTTGGAGTGGCGTGAGTGGCCGGTTAGTAAGCGCCTTGAGCACGCTCTTGTTAAAGGAATAACTGATTATATTGATGAAGACACCGAACAAGCCAGACTCGAAGCAGAAAGACCTTTACATGTTATAGAAGGCGCGTTGATGGATGGTATGAACGTAGTTGGCGACTTATTTGGTGCTGGTAAAATGTTTTTACCACAAGTCGTTAAATCAGCGCGAGTTATGAAAAAAGCGGTCGCTTATTTAATGCCCTTTATGGAAGCCGATAAAGCCGGTGGTGAGAGACAAACCAACGGTAAAATCCTCATGGCTACCGTTAAAGGTGACGTGCATGACATCGGTAAAAATATTGTGGGTGTGGTGTTGCAATGTAATAACTATGACGTGATTGATCTGGGTGTTATGGTGCCTGCAGAAAAGATTTTGCAAACAGCACGTCTTGAAAAGGTCGATATTATTGGTTTGAGTGGTTTGATTACGCCATCGTTGGATGAAATGGTTCACGTTGCCAAAGAAATGCAACGCCAAGGGTTTACTATTCCTTTGATGATTGGTGGCGCAACGACCTCTCGTGCTCATACTGCTGTAAAAATTGAGCCACATTACCAAGGTCCAACTATTTATGTAACGGATGCCTCTCGTGGTGTCGGGGTTGCCAGTAATTTATTGAGTCATGAGCTTAAAAATGAGTTTATAAAAGGTGTTCGAGCAGAATACGAAGAAGTCAGAGATCGTCACAAAGGGCGTGAGGCTAAAACCAAGCAACATTCTTTACAAGATGCACGGAACAATAAATTTAATTGGGGAAGTTACGAGTCCGTCAAACCCTCATTTTTAGGGCTTAAAGTTCTTGAGCAATTTCCGTTAGAGACGTTGGTTTGGTATATCGATTGGACGCCATTTTTTCAAACGTGGGAAATGGCTGGTAGTTATCCAAAAATATTGGATGATCATATTGTCGGTGTTGAAGCCAGAAAACTGTTTGCAGATGCACAGCTTATGCTTAAGCAAATTATCAAGGAAGAATGGCTTGGTGCTAGAGCGGTTGTAGGTTTTTTCCCAGCCAACAGCGATGGTGATGATGTGGTTGTATATTCGGATGATAGTAGAACTGAGGTTTTGGAAATATTACATCATTTACGTCAGCAAAATATTAAAGCACCCGGGCGACCCAATTATTGTTTGTCTGATTTTATTGCTCCGATTGATAGTGGGAAAGCCGATTATATAGGTGCTTTTGCAGTTACCACGGGTATTGGTATAGAAGCGAAATTACAGCAATTTGAACAAGATCATGATGATTACAGCTCGATTATGTTAAAAGCCCTCGCAGATAGACTGGCAGAGGCTTTTGCAGAATATTTGCATCAATTAGTTAGAAAAGATTACTGGGGTTATGCTAAAAATGAAGTTTTTGGCGCTGACCAGTTAATAAATGAAGCTTATAAGGGCATTCGTCCAGCACCGGGCTATCCTGCTTGTCCTGATCATACCGAAAAAGGGAAGTTGTTTGAGCTACTAAATGCCACTAAAAATACCACTATTGAGCTAACTGAAAGTTATGCGATGTATCCCGCATCTGCAGTGAGTGGCTGGTACTTTTCACATCCTGATGCTCAGTATTTTAATGTCGGTAAAATAGATAAAGATCAGTTACAAGATTATGCTAAACGTAAAGGTATAGCAGAAGAGGTCGCAGAACGTTGGCTTGCTGCGCATTTACACCACTAAAGGTAATTAACATTAATGCTGCAATTTCTATTGTTGGGTACCTCCGGCTGTCATCTTTGTGAGCAAGCGGAACAGATTACCAATGAATATTTGTCCGGCAGTAATGAAGTGGTGATTGAGATCATAGATATTGCCGAGCAGGAACAGTGGCAAGCGCTATACTCGTTACGTATACCGGTTTTATATCATACTAATACAAGTAAAGAGCTGGGTTGGCCATTTGACTTGATGCAAGTTAAGCAATTTATAACGGATTTGAGTCAGGATTGAAGGCCGAGCTAAGCATAGAAAATAACGAAAGATTCATCTTTGTTAATATGGTTTGATGTAATGCGGAATTTTTAGTAGTAAAAGCGCCGTGCTCAGCTAGGAGCAGGTTACAAGGTACATTGATGTCACATGAAATAATAACCATAATTAAACTTGGTATTTGTTTATAATCACCTGCAACAACTAAAAACTTATAAAAAAGGTAGGCAATAATGACAATAACAACCCGAACACTATCAAAATTACAGTATTTTTTTGAAACCCAATTTGATCGGTTAAAAGATAATGAAAATTATCAAAAGTTATTGGCAATGCCTCCGCTTAAACGCTGGGCGACTCTTTCAGGTTTGTTTTTAATATCACAGTTAATTGTTTTTGGTCTTTTATACCTTATTTTTGGTCAAGCAGTCGTTGTTGGTTTTTTTGCCAGTATTCTGGCCGGTTTGGCTACCGGAATTGGTGCTTTACTGGCTTTGTTTTTCAAAAATATCTCGCGTAATTTGTTTAATAGCATGTTGGGCGCTGCTGCTGGGGTTATGTTGGCAGCAACCGCATTTTCGTTATTGGTGCCTGGCATGACCTACGGAAATTTAATCTGGCCCGGTAAAGGCATTTATATAGTTTCTATGGGAATGTTGATTGGCGCTGCGTTTCTTCATTATGCGGATCGCCAATTGCCTCACGTACATTTTGATTCAATTTCAGATGTTCAGCTCTCTTCGTTAAAAAAAGTCTGGTTGTTTATTATTGCCATCACTATCCATAATTTTCCTGAAGGTATGTCGGTCGGTGTAAGCTTTGGTTCTGGCGAAATGAAAAACGGCGTGGTTTTGGCAATTGCTATTGCGTTGCAAAATATACCAGAAGGCTTGGCGGTTGCCTTGCCCTTGGTGGGTTTAGGTTACAATAAATGGAAGGCAGTCGGTATTGCCACCTTAACAGGATTAGTGGAGCCGGTGGGTGGTTTGCTGGGTATCACTATGGTTACAGTCTTTCAGCCAATATTGCCAATTGCTATGGGTTTTGCAGCCGGTGCAATGCTCTTTGTTATCAGTGAAGAAATTATTCCGGAAACGCATTCAAATGGAAGGTCTCGTTACGCAACCTTTGCATTGATGGTAGGTTTTATAATTATGATGGTGTTGGATAATTTGTTAGGTTGATTTGAAAAATCAACCATCTTCTCAAGGATGATAGATACCTAGATTATAAAATTGTAATCGGTTAACTGGTGGATATTTTTTTGCAAATTACTTAATGTTGAGTGGTTTTATAGGATAAGAATGAACGAACTCCAAATTAATTTGCAACACTATTTAAACTTATTTTATACCATTAATTTTTCTGAAGCTTTTCATGGCTCGCTGGAAAAGTTTTTATTATTATTTACAACAGGTAATATTACTGAGCTATCAGCAACTGCAATGACCAGTTTTGCACTGATTGCAGCGGCTGAGATTGGAGATAAAAGCCAGCTTGTTTGTATGACGCTGGCCTCAAGGCATCGAGCTTTACCGGTTTTACTGGGAGCTATTGCTGCATTTGCGCTTTTAAATACCTTGGCCGTTGTTTTTGGCGTTGCCATTGCCAGTTGGCTGCCGGACATTATAGTGGCGGCAACGGTCGCTTTTTTGTTTGCCGCTTTTGGAATCCATTCTTTACGAATACAAGAAGATGAAGATGATGAAGAGGTAAAAGAAAAAAGTGGTCACAGCATTTTCTTTACCACCTTTTTATTAATTACTATTGCTGAATTTGGTGATAAAACACAATTAGCTGTTGTTGCCTTAAGTAGCACTGCAGCACCTTTAGCGGTCTGGATGGGTTCTACGTTCGCGCTGGGAGCGATATCGGCTTTGGGTGTTCTTGCTGGGCGAACAGTTTTACAAAAGTTTTCTTTAGTATGGCTACATAAAATTAGCGGAATTATTTTTCTGGTGCTATCAGCGTTTGCTTTTTATCGGGCTTATACTTGTTATACAAGCTAATAGATTAAAAGTAACTTTTTGCGATTTGACCTGCCTTGCCAGTAAAGTATAGAATTCATGGAATTTTGAGTGTTTATGGTCAATAGTCTGTTTCACTTAATAAAGACGGGTTGTTTGTCGGATGTTCGATTAACCCAAGCAGTCAGATTTCATAGAACCACCTCAATATGAAGTCTGATTAACCAATAATAGTGAGGTGATTTTTTGGAGATATATTATGGATAAACTAACAGCGCTTTCTTTAAGCATTGGCGGCTTGGCCGGTGTTGCTACTTTTTTGGCGGTAGGGCCTTTGAGTGGATTCTTTTTTATATGGGCGGCAACTATTGCTTGGGCAGCTTATTTTTTCCTGGGTGCCACCAAGGAAGCATTGATTAATACAATCGTGTGTGGGATTTTTGGTGTGGTTATGGCTTGGTTCACTGCTATTTTACTGACTAACATTCCCGCTTCAGCGGCTCTTGGCTTTCCAGCGATGGCTGCGATTACGGTAGCGGTTGCCGTTGTCGTTATGTGTCTTGCTGCAAATATTCCACAACTTGCGACAATTCCTGCTAGCGTTCTTGGTTATTCATCAACGTTTGCTTACTTATTGCAAACACCTGATAAATTGAACCAAGATGTTCTTTTAGGTATTTCTTTAAGCAATCCATTGCTGGTAATATCAATTTCTATCGTTATTGGAACGTATTTTGGTCAATGGTCAGCTCAGCTAAGTGCAAAATTAGCCAAGTAAGCATAGCCATATAATTGTTGATAAGATTTGTTCGGCTGGTGAGTTAATGCCAGCCTTGCAATGACAGTGATTTAGTCTTTTGCAGCCAATAACGCTTTAAAGACATCCTGATTTTCTTCATGTTTGAAAGTTTCAAATTTTGATGCAAAGTCTTTGCGAGCTTTATCCCTAAGAATATCCAGATTTTGTATTACCACGCCCATCGCTAAAAGTGTATTGGCATGAATGTGCTTATTTATCATTTCTTCACTAAACAATTTTAGCGTCTCTTCCTGAACTGCGTAATCCTGAAAATCACCTAAAACTTCCTGTAATCCTTTCAGGTTTTTAATGAAATGTTTTATCTGATCCTCAAGATATAAGCTTTGGAAAAACTCCATCAAGTAGCGTAATTTTTTGCATGATTTTCTTAAGTCATGTAATGCTACGCTGGGTGAGTCTTCAGTAATAGCCCCACCTTCTTTTAATATCCACTTATAGTTTTTTAAGATTCTTCTGTCTGCTAACTGTTTAATGGTAAGTTTTGCATTAATTTCAATCGGCTTGATAGGTGCTTGTTCTTTTAGAAATCGCTCCCATTCAGATATTTTAGCCAAGTATCTCGATGAACTTAGTTTTTTGGCAAGTTCTTTTTGAGCAATTTTATGTTTATCGATAAGTAGTTTTTTAAGCGGGTTAATATCCTCGCGAATTGAGTCCGGCAAGCTGTTTTTATAGTGTTCAAAACTTAACAGATAAACATCAAGATCACGGGTAGGCCCCGTAATTTGTCCTAGCCAAGAAAAAAACTCGGCATAGTCTAGGTTAACTTGATCGGGTAATACACCTTTAAGTTGATTAAGGCCGGCTCTGGTTCTTCGCACGGCAACTCTAAAGTCATGCAAAAATTCGCTGTCTATATTAGCAATCGTTCCTTGCTCATTATCTTTAATCGCCTTTAGCAGATGGCTGTAAAGATACTTGGTCGCAATGTCTGCACGCATATCAGGGTCTAGATTGATATTCATTTTTGATGAATAGTCGTTAGGTTTGCGACCTTGAAGTCTTAATGCGATAAGCAGTAAGGGTTTATTAGTGGGAGTTAAGTCAAGCTTTGTAGTCAGTATCGAAATAATGTGTTCGGTAGTCTTGTCGTAACCTTTAATGGGGAGTAAGGTGACACGGTTATTAAAGAGTTCGTGCTCTTCAACAACTAAACGAAGTAGCGATTTATTATCTTTATTAAGTATGTTTAAGTAATATTTTTCATAATCAAGATTGCATACAGGCAGTAAAGCCCGCATTTCCAATAGTGGATTAAGTATATTGCAGATAGCATCTGAAGGGATTTGTTGGCTGAAGGCGGGAACGTCTTTGATGTCTGTACTTGCAATAACCAAGTCATTTTTTAGATTTCTTAGTAATAAGGTTGATGCTGATTTTGAACGGTTAAATTCACAAGTGATATTATTTTTATAGAGTCTCCAGTCAAAACTGTCGTAATAAGTCATCAGGGCATATTGCCTTGAGACTAACTCTAAGGTTACCTTATCGCTTAGTTTCGAAATAAATTTTTCAGCAGTTAAGTTTGCGGGTAAATCAAATTGTAAGGACATTATGGCAAAATACGAAGGAGCGATTCATAAACAAAACCATTATAGTAATGTTGTATTAACATTTAATGACAGTGTAACAATTTTTGTTTATCGTAACAGTTTTTTAAAGATCTTTATATATTAAAACAGAGATAGGGCACTAGAATGAGTAGAGAGTTATGGTTACTTAGGCATGGAAAGTCGGATCGCGATCTCGCTGTAGATGATTTTGACCGGCCTTTGAAAAAACGTGGCAAACTTGCGGTTCAGCGTATAGCTTCTTGGCTGTTAAAAGAAAAACTTATTCCTGATTGTCTGCTGAGTTCGCCTGCTATAAGGGCATTTTCAACAGCAAAAGTAGTTCATAAAGCTTTTGCCCTAAAGTCTTTGGTTATTATGCAGGATAAACGTATATATCAGGAGGGCTTCGAACGCTTAAAAACAGTGTTGGCGGAATGTTCTTTAGATAAAAAGCGGGTATTACTGGTGGGGCATAATCCCGAACTGGAAGATTTGCTTATTCATTTGGTTGGTGACTCTAATTTGCCTGGCTCCGATAAATTATTGCCGACTGCTGCTTTTGTCAGGCTTTTAATGCCTGATGACTGGACGCATTTGGATGCGGGTTGCGCTTCGCTTTTATCAATTACTTATGCAAAATCGTTACTTAAAGAGGGGCTGGAATAAGCTTGTAAGCTTTTATAGGGTAAAAGGATAGTGGGAAGATTATGCGGCTGTCATAATCCTGTCATATAATATTAATATTCTTGTTATGTAATACATAGATAATAGTTCCATAATAATTAACTAGAGACTTGATAATGAAATTTTCTTTTAAAACAAAATCGCTCATTGCTGCGATGGGTTTTGCTACTGTAGCATTGGTAAGTGGTACTGCAAGTGCTGTACAAACAGTTGATGCGGGTATACCTGATTATCAAAAAGCCAGCGGTATTGCTGGTAATTTATCCAGTGTGGGTTCTGATACGCTGGCAAATTTGATGACGATGTGGGCTGAAGAGTTCAATCGTGAATATCCTAATGTCAATGTGCAAATTCAGGCTGCGGGTTCTTCAACTGCGCCACCCGCTTTAACAGAGGGTACTTCAAATCTTGGGCCAATGAGCCGTGAGATGAAAGATGATGAACTTGAAGCGTTTGAAGATAAATACGGTTACAAGCCTACAGCCGTTCCTGTCGCCATTGATGCCTTGGCGGTAATGGTAAACAAAGATAACCCAATCAAAGGTCTGACAATTCCGCAGGTTGATGCGATATTTTCTACAACGCTTAAATGCGGGCATCCAACCGAGATTGAAACATGGGGTGACGCAGGTGTCACTGCTTGGGGCTCAAAGAGCATTCAATTATACGGTCGTAACTCGGTTTCAGGAACTTACGGTTACTTTAAAGAAAATGCTTTATGTAAAGGTGATTTTAAAAGCAATGTAAATGAGCAACCGGGTTCAGCATCTGTTGTCCAATCGGTCACAACCTCTACCAATGGTATTGGTTATTCTGGGATGGGATACACCACTTCAGGCATTAGAATGGTACCTTTGGCTAAAAAAGAGGGCCAACCTTTTGTTGAAGCAAAACCAGAAAATGCACTTAATGGCACTTATCCTTTAACAAGATATTTGTACGTTTATGTTAATAAAAAACCGAACCAGCCTTTACCACCTTTAGAAAACGAATTCATGAAAATGGTTTTATCTAAAGCTGGTCAACAAGTTGTAATAAAAGACGGGTATATTCCATTACCGGCAAAGATAGTTGATAAAGTTCTTGCTACTCTTAAATAGGTAACAGAATATCTCCTATAAGGAATGACCAAAAAAGTATTGTTTCTTGCAAAGGATTGCATAAACAAGGATGTTAGTCTGGATTAACTGTTTCTTTTCATATAACAGTTAATGCCGGCAAAAGCGGCCAAGATTTGTTAACGCAAGTTTTGGCCGATTTTTTCTGTGATTGTAGTACAGGGTCACAACCAACTTTAGAATCGATGCATGTCTAAAATAAATATCGAAACAAATTCTTCCTCAGTCTTGCAATTATCTTCCGGTGGAAATCATGAGCGTTGGCGTCTAATTAAAGATGCAATCGCGCGATACGGTGTAATAGCGGGCGGATTGGGTATCATCTTTGCCATCGCATTGATATTCTTTTATTTGCTCTATGTGGTTTATCCTTTATTTATTTCTGCAACAGCGCAATCGGTTAATCAATATAATGTGCCTGATCCTGCTTTAGGCAAAACAATCCTGCTGGAAATTGAAGAGCAAAACGAAGTTGCCGCCAGATTTACAGAGACTGGACAAGTCGTATTCTTTGCAGTGGCGACCGGTAAAACCCTTTTAAATGAAGTCGTTAAAATCCCTGAAGGCGCTAAAATTATCAGCTTTTCTCAGGGTAGTCCCATTAACGAAGGAGCGGTCATTTACGGTTTATCAGATGGTAAGGCCGTTATTGTTAAGCATCAATATAAAGTAACCTATCCGAATAACATCCGTCTGATTACCCCGTCATTATCCTATCCAATGGGCGAGACGCCTTTGGTAATAGATGAATCAGGTGTTCCCTTAGAAAAAATTGCCGTTAAAATTGGTGATAAAGCCAGCACTATAGTTGCAAAAACGGCTGTAACCTCTTTAGGTGGAAGCAAAATTCGCATCAGTCATTTTGAGAAAGAACAATCGTTGTTTGCCGATGAAGCGACGCTAACACGAACAGATTCAGTTTTAAATTATTCTGCTACCAACGTCGCTGAAATTTTAATTGATAAAGAAGAACGTAACCTTTACTTGTTAAACAGTAACGGGCAGTTAGGTTTGTTTGATATTGTTGATAAATCGGCACCGGTTTTAATCTCCGAGCAAAATATCGTAGAGGCAGGTCATACTATTACCAGTAGTGCCTTTTTAAATGGTGATCTTTCCCTGATGATTGGAGATTCCAGTGGACTGGTATCGCAATGGAGTAAAGTCAGAGACAAGCTGAATCAATTTAGCATGCAAAAAATCAGGGTCTTTAAGGTTTCTGATAAGCCCATTGTTTCGATAAATCCTGAACAACGTCGTAAAGGTTTCATGACGGTTGATGCAGATGACAATTTAGGCATCTATCATTCAACCTCTGAAAGAGAAATGATTAAGGAGTCTTTGGATCATTCAAAGCCGGTAGCTGCCGCAATATCTCCCAGAGCCAATGCCGTTTTAGTTGAGTCCGAAGATGGAAAGATTAACTACTGGACTGTCGATAACAAACATCCTGAGGTATCTTTACGGTCACTTTGGCAGGAAGTGTGGTACGAAAGTTACCCCAAGCCTGATTATATCTGGCAGTCATCTTCCGCAAATAGTGATTTTGAGCCTAAATACAGCTTAACACCTTTGGTGTTTGGTACTCTGAAAGCTGCATTTTATGCGATGTTAGTGGCCATGCCTTTAGCGCTTATGGGTGCAATCTATACCGCTTATTTTATGACACCGAAAATGCGTCAATATGTTAAACCATCCATTGAATTAATGGGGGCGCTACCTACCGTTATTTTGGGCTTTCTGGCCGGTTTATGGTTGGCACCGATTATAGAAGAGTATTTGGCCGGTTTATTTGCAGTATTTATGCTGGTTCCTTTGGGAGTTATATTGTTTGCTTTTGCTTGGCAGTACTTACCTAAAGTGATTTTGCAAAAGATACCGGAGGGTTGGGAGTCAGCCATACTCATACCGGTTATTATACTCAGTGCCTGGTTTGCTTTTACTGTCAGTGTTCCGCTGGAAGCTTTTTTGTTTCATGGTACTTTACGCGACTGGTTTAAGACAGAATATGGTATTGGCTATGATCAACGCAATGCCTTGGTCGTTGGAATAGCCATGGGATTTGCGGTTATTCCTACTATTTTCTCTATCGCTGAAGATGCTATTTTTAGCGTACCCAAGCATTTAACGGTGGGTTCTTTAGCGTTGGGTGCCACTACTTGGCAAACCATGATAAACGTCGTTTTGTTAACAGCCAGCCCCGGGATTTTCTCTGCGGTGATGATTGGTATGGGGCGGGCAGTTGGTGAAACCATGATCGTGTTAATGGCAACCGGCAACACCCCTGTCATGGATTTAAGTGTCTTTCAGGGCTTACGTACCTTGGCTGCCAATATTGCCGTTGAAATGCCTGAGTCTGCGGTAGATAGTACACATTATCGTGTATTGTTTTTAGCGGCTTTGGTGTTGTTTATGTTTACCTTTGTTTTTAATACCCTGGCTGAAATTATTCGTCAGCGCTTACGCGAAAAATATAGTTCATTATGATTAGATTATGGTTTAAAAGTGGAGTGCCTTGGATTTGGCTCAATGCGGCAGCAGTCAGTATTTGTATTATCATGGTTCTTGGTGTCTTAGGGTTAGTGACTGTGAGGGGTGCCGGGCATTTTTGGCCTTCCCAAGTCACCCAATTTAATTATCAGGAAGAAGGAAAACTCGCCAGAATAATTATTGGTGAGAAAGTAGATGCCAGTATCACGCCTGCTCAAATGGCTAAATCAACTGGCCATATCATGGCTGATAACGAAGATACGCTCGTACAGTATTTGGTTAAAACCGGCAATCGGGATATTACCGGCACAGACTTTATGTGGATAGAGGCTCGCAATGTCAAAGAACAAAGCGACCCGCTTGATCTTATGGTCATTGAGCGCAGGGAGTGGGGTAATTTTTACGGACGACTGCTTGAAGTTAAAGAAGGAAGTAAAACAATAGC
Organism: Methylococcales bacterium; assembly: GCA_026399095.1. Taxonomy (GTDB): domain Bacteria; phylum Pseudomonadota; class Gammaproteobacteria; order Methylococcales; family Methylomonadaceae; genus Methylobacter_C. The sequence continues at coordinate 14,773 of JAPLRP010000022.1, forward strand.
CACCGGAAAAGAAGCGTGGCCAGTTGTTCAAACTAAAATAGCAGACGCTTTAATCATTTTTGATGAAATAGCGCATCTGGAAAAAAAGCAGATTGGTGCGATTAATTATAATCTTGAGCGCTTAAGACTTAAACAAAGAAAGCTGGAATTAGAAAATAAGCTGGATGATACTGCAAAACAGCAGATTGCCGCACAAGCAGCCACTTACGACGTTGAATATAAAAAATATCAAGTTCAGGTAGCGGAGTTATATAAAAAAATAAGACTTAATAGCTTGGTTGCCGAAACCGAAAATGGCACTACGCTAAAAATACCCTTATATAAAGTGGTTAGAGCTTTTCAACCTAATGCCATGAGTATGTTTGATAAAATCATTCATTATGGCGTTAAGGTAGTTGAGTTTTTAACCGATGATCCTCGTGAAGCTAATACCGAAGGCGGTATTTTTCCGGCTATTTTCGGTACCGTCATGATGGTTATGATGATGTCGGTGATTGTTACGCCTTTTGGCGTGATTGCCGCTGTATACTTGCGCGAGTACGCCAAGCAAGGTTTTACAACCCGGTTAATCAGAATCGCGGTCAACAATTTGGCAGGTGTACCATCGGTTGTTTATGGGGTATTCGGCTTGGGCTTTTTTGTCTACATATTGGGCGGTAATATCGACCAATTGTTTTTTCCTGAATCAGCGCCTGCGCCTGTATATGGTACGCCAGGTTTGTTATGGGCGTCCATTACCCTTGCGCTACTCACGTTGCCGGTTGTTATCGTATCAACTGAAGAGGGTTTGGCTCGGATTCCAAGTTCCATCCGGGAAGGTAGTTTAGCCTTGGGAGCGACCAAACTTGAAACCTTATGGCTAACGGTATTGCCAATGGCAAGTCCTGCGATGATGACCGGTTTGATTCTTGCAGTAGCCAGAGCAGCTGGTGAAGTTGCGCCGTTAATGTTGGTGGGTGTGGTTAAGCTTGCCCCTACTTTACCGCTGGATGGAAATTTCCCGTTTTTGCATTTAGACAGAAAGTTTATGCATTTGGGGTTTCATATTTATGATGTTGGTTTCCAAAGTCCAAATGTTGAGGCAGCGAGACCCTTGGTTTATGCAACAGCATTATTACTGGTTTTGGTCATTATAGGACTTAATCTGGCAGCAATTGTCATAAGAAATAATTTGCGAGAAAAATATCGTGCACTGGAAGGTTAATTAAATGTCAGAACAACAAGTACGTACACATGCCATAGATATGAGTTCTGTTTTACGTGGTAGGAGCAATCAGAATGAAAAGAACGAAACCTGCATCAAGGTTGAAAATTTAAACCTTTTTTATGGTGATAAGCAGGCATTACATGGCATTAACATGGAAATGCCCAAGAAAAAAGTAACCGCTTATATTGGACCCAGTGGTTGTGGAAAATCAACCTTGTTACGTTGTATCAATCGAATGAATGATTTGGTTGATAGCGCTAAAATTGATGGAAAGATTTTGCTTAACGGTGAAAACATCTATGATAAAGCGGTTAACGTAGCGGCTTTGCGCAGACGGATAGGGATGGTATTTCAAAAACCGAATCCCTTTCCAAAATCAATTTTTGAGAATGTGGCCTATGGTCTTCGCATTCAAGGTATTAACGATAAGCGTACCTTGGAAGAAACGGTTGAAAAATCGTTACGTGGCGCTGCGCTTTGGGATGAAATGAAAGACCGTCTGAATGATAATGCACTCGGTATGTCAGGTGGACAGCAACAAAGACTGGTTATAGCCAGAGCAATTGCGATTGAACCCGAAGTGTTATTATTGGATGAACCTGCATCAGCGCTGGATCCTATTTCAACCTTGAAAATTGAAGAATTAATTAACGAACTTAAAGAAAAATATACTATAGTTATAGTGACGCATAATATGCAGCAAGCAGCTCGGGTTTCTGATTACACGGCCTTTATGTATATGGGTGAATTGATTGAAATAGGTGCAACCAGCGAATTATTTACCAACCCGGTCAAAAAACAAACAGAAGATTACATTACCGGTCGGTATGGATAATCAGGAGTAGACAATGGACAATTTCAATATAGGTCATCATATATCTGAACGGTTTAATTCTGAACTCGAAGATATACGCAATAAAGTTTTAATCATGGGCGGCTTGGTTGAGCGCCAGATAGAGCAGGCAATAGAAGCTTATACCACGGGTAATATGGAGCTGGCAGAGCAAGTTATCAAACAAGATAACGATGTTGATGCGCTCGAAGTGGCTATTGATCTTGAATGTACGCAAATTTTAGCGTTAAGACAGCCTACTGCATTTGATTTAAGACTATTAATTACAGTCATAAAAATCATTCACGAGATTGAAAGAGTCGGTGATAAAGCGGAACGTATTGCTGAAATGGCAATAAAGCTATCAGGTATTGAAAATAAAATATCTCATTATGAATTAGAGCATATGGGCCTTTTGGTTAAGGGCATGTTACATGATGCGCTGGACTCTTTTGCACGCATGACTGTTGATGAAGTGCCGGCTATTACGGCAAGAGATATCAATGTTGATCGCGAATATGACAGCATTCTCAGGCAGTTAATTACCCGTATGATGGAAGACCCCAGAAATATAACCCGAACCTTGGATGTGCTTTGGACGGTTCGTGCGTTGGAAAGAATTGGCGACCATGCCTGTTATATCTGCGAACATTTGGTTTATATGATTCAAGGCGAAGATGTCCGCCATTTGTCTCAGGAAGAACTGGAAAAAAGAGTTAAAGTTTCAAGGTAAGATTGGTTCACTTCCTAGCTGATTCGGTGCCGGTTTTGCTTAACTTTACAAAACGTAATGTTTAGCTTTTCAAAGCCGGTTTGACTGTTTTTTTTATCAACGAAAGCAAAGTGTCATGACTTATTGCTCAGCCATTTATGTGTTGGGCAACGTATGTTACCGACTATCTCGTTGAATAGTGTTTTGTTTTTCGTGGAGCAACGATTTTTTCCATGAAGAGCTGTCCCAAGTGTCTCTATGAGTTGCAGATGCCTACTGAGATTTGTCCTCATTGCGGTATCGTCTTTAAGAAATATTTAAAATATCATCCGGAACAAGACGTTCAACAGGGTAATGATTTGCCCCTAGTGACGATAATTACAGATGATGAAACCAAGTCACGAATTCATTGGCTGTTTTACGAAGCCCGGCAAAGCACCTTAACCTTCTTGGGTCAGGTGATTATTTTTGTGGGTCTTGTGATATGGAGTTGGGCGCTTATGAGTTCTTCTATCGCAAGCAATGCCGTTGGAAATTCTTTTTTACATTTAATCAATCTTCCTTTTCATGAAGCCGGCCATGTAATTTTCAGACCCTTCGGTGCATTTATCACTTCCTTGGGTGGAACGTTGGGGCAGATAGTTATGCCGTCGATTTGCATGGGTGTATTATTAATCAAAACCCGTGATCCATTTGGCGCCTCCGTTGCGTTATGGTGGGTTGGTGAAAATTTTCTGGATATTGCGCCCTATATTAATGACGCAAGAGCAGGGCAGTTACCCTTATTAGGCGGTAATTTTGGCCATTCAGCACCCTATGGTTTTCATGATTGGGAGTATTTGTTAACTGAAGCCGGAATTTTGAGCTATGACCATATTCTAGCTAAAACGGCTTTTGTGTCAGGAGTTGTCATTATGGTGCTGTCACTGCTATGGAGCGGACTTTTACTGGTTAACTGGATTAACCCATCTTCGTCGCCAGCATAGATAAGCACCTGTTTTAAATCAAGTTATATTTTTTTTAGCCTCTCAGATGGCACTACAGATTTTTTATTATCAATAACCGTCTTGCATTTACCAAGCGGGTCTGGATTAATGCTCA
>JAPLRP010000081.1 GCA_026399095.1 Methylococcales bacterium
ACCTTTCTATGCCTCGCTGAGAGCCACATTTAATGTGCAATCCTTACGGCTAAATTTGGGTAATTGTGCCTTCCTCGCCCTTCTTGCAATTCCGGTTTTGATAATTTTCAATACTGCTTAGATTATTGCGGACACCGTTACTTAATAAGTGACATGCTTTTGTACTTTAATATACACAAAACCTGAGAAAGCAAATCTCCAAGCTAATTCAAGGCTTAAGATTAATAACAATACCTGCACCATCAACCGTTTTTCGTTTTTCCGCTTCGGGTTCTGGGGACATTAATAAGCCTCCGCCTAATTCAAGTGATCTGGGTTTCTTTTTGATTTTAAGATCGAACAAGTCAGCCTCGTTACCTTGGTTCAACTCTTTGTGCTCAATTTGATAATCTGAATTTTCTGCGCTTTTAAAAGGTACAGATAAATCCAGCGGCATATCAAATTCGTTGCGCTCAATTATCATATTATCAGCACCAAGCGATTCAGTACCTTTTTCAGGCGTTATTATTTTTGGATTTACTTTAAGAATTTTAGAAGCGTTTTTTGCTTTTAAATGTTTTTTTTCCAGAATTTTTTGAGATTGCTCAGACTCGAATGACTCAAGAGAAACAGCGATTTTGAGATTATCTACGGAGACAGCTTTACCTTCAAAGCCACTTAGAAAAAACCATGAAATAGCTAAAAAATTTAATACAAATATGCGATTACTTATCATCTCAAATTTTTAAACTCTCGTTATAAAGTAACTGAGTTATTTATAAACCTCGATAAAACGGAAAGACAAATGGTTAATAACGGCTAAAAGAAAACATCCAGACTTTAATAAAAGGGCTAATCTCTTACAAAGTAAATTAATTAAATGAACCATATCACAGTCAAACAGCGACATACAAGGTTCATGTAACTGTTATGCCCAATAAAAGAAGTCGACTCACTGAGCTAGAAATCAAGTTATCATCTCCGTCTTATAGCGATAAAACTTGATAGATGCCGACCAATAATCAGCATCTAATCCTGCTTTTTGCTTTAAATGCTGAATAAATACCTTAGGATCGAGCAACTGCTCCCATACCGTGGGCAAAAAAGTACCTCGTCGATGACCTTCTTCTATTATTAAGCCGTCAATATTGGGTCGAAGTTGTGCTATCAATTCCTGTTCAGACTCAAAAATGATTTGCTCAGCCGGTGTGAGTATTGACAAATGTATTTCCAATTTATCGAATTCTTCTTTTGAAAGTGGCGGAAATCGAGGATCTTTAAAAGCCGCTAAAAATGCATTCTCTATAATATCTTCGACCAACGGCCTCACCGCTTCCAACATACCAATACAACCACGCAATTGATTATCAATCTGTAATGTAACAAAGGTAGCCCTATACTCTGTTAATTCGCGAGGGAAATCCGCTAAATTAATCTTTAATGGCTGACCGATTTTTAACCCCTGCAAAATGGAGTTTTTTGCCAAATTCAGCAAGCGCTGTTGGTTTTCTTTAGTCAATGACATAAGCGCCATACCCCACAACTCTTGCTTTATCTCCAGCAGTATCCCCAGAATTACGCAAGTCGATTGTTTTAATCGTTAGTGATTTTTCTCTCGCCAACTTTAATAAGCCACTGACCGGAACTTTGCCACAAGCAAAGTCATCAGCAAGCCGTTCATACTGAAGATGCTCTATCATTAAACTAGTTGTTTTATCGAGCTTTTTTGCGGTCACATAATTATGATAATGACTCAAGTCAGAACTGATAACAATCAATGTTTCGTCACCACCCCACAGCGCATCAATGACCTGACTGACTTGATCAGGAGACGCGTCACCAGCAACAATCGGAACGATTGTAAAATCATCCAGCATTTCTTGTAAAAAGGGCAAATGAACTTCCAGGCTATGCTCGTAAGTGTGTGCCTCTTCAAGGTAACTAACAAAAGGTAATTTGGCTATTATTTCTGAGGCTTTTTGGTCAACCGTAATTGAACCTAAGGGGGTAATGAAGGATTGAGCCTTGCTCACGGCCAGTCCACTGAAAGCAACTCGATGAGATGGACCGATAATAACAACGCGGGTTATCAGGTCATGGGCTTTTTTTAAACGGGCATAAGCGGTTGCTGCAATAGGACCCGAATAAATGTAACCGGCATGTGGCACAATAATAGCTTTGGGGGAATTAGCAGCCGATTCGGCATCATTTAAATAACTGTCCAGCATTTGATGCAATAGTATTGGATTAGCAGGGTAAAAAGTCCCTGCCACTGCGGGTTGTCTATTCATTACACATACTCCCCTAATAATGTCATTAAAAGATTTGGATGAATCTTTGCAAATCAATGTTAAATATTCTACTCTAATACCAATGTCACAGATACTAGCCGTTAATTTTTTTATAAGACAAGACATTTACTCAATGGTTCCAGGAGAATAAAAATGACGACTTTTATTAGCCACGATACAGTAAAAACCCACTATTGGCATAAGCTCGAAGATGAGCGCATTCAATGCGATCTCTGCCCCCGATATTGTAAACTTCATAAAGACCAGCGCGGTTTGTGCTTCGTGAGGCAAAATCTGGAAAATGAAGTCGTCATGACCAGTTATGGTCGCTCTAGCGGTTTTGCTATTGATCCCATCGAAAAAAAACCGCTCAACCATTTCTTGCCAGGCTCGCCCGTATTTTCTTTCGGCACGGCAGGCTGTAATCTGGCTTGTAAATTTTGCCAGAACTGGGATATCAGCAAATCAAGAGAAATGGATACCCTGATGAGTAAAGCATCACCTGAAGCCATTGCACAAGCGGCTTTGGAATATGGCTGTGACAGCGTTGCCTATACTTACAACGATCCGGTAATTTTTCATGAATATGCGATTGACACGGCACAAGCCTGCAGAAGTCTCGGCATAAAATCAGTCGCCGTTTCAGCCGGTTATGTATCGCCTGAACCCCGGGCTGAATTTTATCAATGGATGGATGCCGCAAATATTGATTTAAAAGCCTTTACCGAACGTTTTTATCATCAAATCACAGGTTCACATCTGGAACCTGTATTGGAAACACTTAAATATATCAAACATGAAACAACTACCTGGCTGGAACTGACGACCTTAATTATTCCCGGCGAGAATGATACACAAGCAGAACTGGAAGCCATGACCCAATGGGTAGTAGAAAATTTAGGGCCGGATGTACCCATGCATTTTTCGGCTTTTCATCCTGACTGGAAGATGCTTGATAAAACACCGACACCCATTGAATCACTGTTAATAGCCAGGCAAATAGCATTAAAAAATGGCGTGCATTATGCTTATATTGGCAACGTTCATGATAAAGCAGCTGACAGCACCTATTGTCATGGCTGTGGCGCATTATTGATAGGCAGAGACTGGTACGAACTGTCTGAATGGAATCTGGATAATTTCGGTTGTTGTCGTTTTTGTGGTGAACGATGCGCAGGATCATTTAAAGCAAAACCCGGCAACTGGGGCGCAAAGCGAAAAAGTGTAATAATGAAGTAATTAATACTACTGAAAGTTAACTGAAGTATTTTTAAATCCGTATCACCACTAAAAAGACAAAAACTTATCATTATCTTTGTGTTCTTAGTGGTGATTAAAAAACTACTTACAGCAATTTTTATACCTTCAAAAAACTAAAGCGAATCGCCAATTTCAGTTTTATAAAAAGGCCATTTTTTTACATGTAAATACTTTCTGATTGGCGATTTAATAACCGATACACACAACGCAATTGAAAATAAACACCACACAGCTGCGTATTCATTGGGATCAGTTGTTGTAATATCGGAAACAAATGGACCGATCAGATAATGAAAGGCCACAAAACGCCATGACCCATAAACTAAAGGCATATAAAAAGACACCAGAATATAAGTAAATGCATGCAAGCCCCAGTTAAAGCCAAACAGCCATTTAACAGGATCTGACATCAAGCCATTTAAAGGCATTTGCCAAGCGATATGCCAAGAACCTGAAGTTGAACAAACACTTGGTCCACAAAAACCTTCCACACCAATATTACAGGTTCCAGCCCAACCAAACGGATACATTTTGATTAGCATAGCCAATGAACCAATTGCACAAATCGTATAAACGGTTGTGCGAATTTTTAATTTAACACTCACCGGAATAAAATACATCGCAACCATATTGACAAAAAATGGCTGAAAAGCAACATGTAAATACCCCAAAAGCGTCAATATCTGGTTATTTGGATTATCACATAAATCGATATAAACATAAGTTGCTGCCTGTAATAATTCCATTAACGCAAAATAAGTCAACGGAATCCAAAGCTCTTTAGACTCACCTTGTTTAAGTGCAACATACGCTGCGGTACTAAGACCAACGGCGGCTAAAACGCCTGACGCTTCCCCACTCCAACACATAAAACTGTATCCTCTTTCTTTTATAATTATTAAATGTCACTTATTGCAACAATTTCTTAGTTGGCTTACTAACATTGAAACATTGGTCATATTTTTTGATTATTAATCTTTCAATCAACGTAAACTCGGCTATTGTATTACAAGTCGCGAGGGATTGATAAAGGCTTGTTAAAACAAGCCTAAAGATCATCGGTAAGAAAGTGACCCAATAATCCAAAAAAATGAAAAGACCTATTTACCCATTACAACTTAATAGCACCAAATACATCAAGGTCATCAACAGCTGCAACGGTTCGACGAATGAGTTCATGATTACTCTCAATATTCATCATTCCGCCAATTGCCAAAGTAACCAGCATAGCTTCAAAAGGATAAATAAGATGAGCACGATACCGTTGCATCAGAAGATTGGCATTAACATCAACAACACCCTTATCAATAAGACATTGGGCATATAGTGCAACCAACTCGGCCTCATGAAGCCTTCGATTCTCTGTACTTAGTGAAGTAGCCAGAAAATAAGCCAAATCACTTACTCCCTCGCCAAAGCGAACCAATTGCCAATCTAGAAGACCAGGTTTAGACTGATTCCAGAATAGATTGCCGGGGTGACAATCATGATGAATGAGTGTTTGTGGAGCCTTTGCAAGAAAACGCATAGCTCGACGGCGATGACGGGCATAATGAATTGCTTGTGCATGAAGTTTTAAGGGGACAAGATTCCCTGCTTTATGTAACCCTCTCTTCATCAATGGAACGGCCATGGCCGAGCCCAAAAAATCTTCCAAACGACGAACCGGCCCGGCTAACCAACTATAAGTCCGTTCAATATTTTCTTTATTCCAAAAATGTGCATGGAAACCAGCGAGTTGTTCTACAACTAATGTAGCCTGAGCAAATGTTAGCGCATCACCTGGACTACCCAACGAAAAACCAATATTCGTAAGATCTTTAAGGACAAGAGTTGCACCTTTACCTAACCTGCTCTGTCCCGCCAAAAAATGAGGTACAGTAACCGATACAGACTTGGCAACTTCATTATAAAAACGCACCTCCGTGTGAAGTAACCTTGGCAAAGCTGTGATTAATCTTGCTTGCCAGGCAAGTGAGGGCAATTTTACGAACCACTCACCTGGAAAAATACCAACAGCATTATGTTTAACGTTGATACGTATTCGTGTTGTTGTTCCGACATCAACTGAAACAATATTTACACTGGAAACCACTATATTGGAATGATGTTTATTAACAACTCTTTGAGCCCAGTCAATATTTAAATCACTGGGATGACGAACCAGAATACTCTGCATTAGCTTAAAAATAACCTGAAAACCTACTAAAAGGACAGGATAGAAAAATGGCGGGGGGGAATTTGACAGAATTATAACCCTGTCAAATTTACTTGGATTTTTTCAAGGTCGCTTTCTTTAGAAATAAAAAGAGTCGAAAAATCCTAATGCGACCTTTTTGATCAAAACTCTAAAAGTCACTTTACTAAGAATTATAAGCATCCTTATCAATATAAATATCAATCGGGTTTTTCGGATTGATCGTAGCAATCGGCAAATCCTTGCCAGAGCGCCATTCATTAACGGCGCCCTGCTTATTGATGCCTGTAATCAAAAAAATAAGTTGGTGGGTATCGCTCAACGCTTTTGCACTCATGGAAACACGCTCAGGTGGCGGCTTGGGAGAGTTATAAACCGCATGGGTCAAGTCATCTTCTAGATGCACATGTCCCGGAAATAAACTGGCAGTATGTCCATCTTCACCCATCCCCAGCAATACCATATCAAAGGGAAGTGCAGTGGCTACAATTTGCTTATATTCTTCAGCCGCCAACTCCGGCCCTAATTCGGCTGGCATCGTAAAAATATGCGCTGTTGGAATTGCCACATTTTGCAAAAAAACCCGAGTAGCCATCAAACTATTTCTATCTGCATGATCAACGGGTAAACACCTTTCATCACCATAATAAACAAACCAGTTAGCCCAATCAGCATCAGACTTGACGAGTAAGCGATAGACTTTTTCGGGTGTACCGCCGCCTGCCAATACTAATTTAAAACTGCCTCGTTCTTTAATAGCCTGTTCAGCCGCCTCAAGGATTTGATGATAAGCGGCTAAGGCTACCTGGTCGGCAGAGTCCAAGACATGCCAACGACTATTATGCTGCATTTATTTACACTCCGGTGTTAAGGAACTACGCCAAGTTTGAGAACTTTTTTCAAATAATCGGCTGTCTTCAGGCCCCCAAGAACCTGCTGGATAAGTGGCTATGTAATCCCGCTCGATAGCCCAAGTTTGTAAAATAGGGTCAACAATACGCCACGCATATTCAACTTCATCAAAACGCAAAAATAAAGACCTGTCACCTTTTAAAACATCCAGTAGCAAATCTTCATACGCATCAATCGCTTTTTCATCTTCATTTCTAAAACTGGCATCAAGACTACTGGTTCTAGTGCGCATTTCAAGACCCGGTTCTTTTACCGTCATTTCGATACGAATACATTCTTCCGGCTGGATACCCAATAAAACCCAATTTTGGTTCATGCAATGCACATTGGTATCGCGAAAAAACTGTAAAGGCGGATGGCGAAAACAAATCGAAATCGTTGATTGCGCATTTGCCATTCGTTTACCGGTTCGTAAATACATAGGCACCCCGCGCCAACGCCAATTATCGATATATAACTTCATGGACGCGTAGGTTTCTGTGACACTATTAGCGGGAATACCTTCTTCCTGCAAATAACTATTCACCTTTTCACCTTCGATATGTCCTTGAGCATATTGACCTCTAAAAGCATGACCATGCACCGCTTCTTTAGGAATTGGGCGTATCGATTTTAAAACCTTAACTTTTTCATCACGCAGAGACTCCGCCTCCATTGATGCGGGAGGTTCCATAGTCACCAAGGTCAATAATTGCAGCAAATGGCTCTGCAACATATCACGCATGGCTCCTGCACTATTATAATAATCACCTCGCCCTTCTATACCGAGTTCTTCAGAATGGGTAATCTGAATATGATCTATATAGTTACGATTCCATAAAGGCTCCAACATGACATTAGCAAAACGGAATACCAATACATTTTGCACCATCCCCTTACCCAAATAATGATCGATACGGTAAATTTGCTCTTCCGTTAAATAGTTACTGATACGTTTTTGCAACGCTCTGGCACTGTCTAAATCATAACCAAACGGTTTTTCAATAATAACGCGCCGCCAACCATCATCTTCAACAAATAGGTGATTATTACTTAACATCTCCATAACAGTGCCGAAGTCAGCGGGACTTATGGACAAATAAAAAGCGATGTTTTTAGCAAAACGTTTTTTCTCGTTAAGTACATCAGCGAGTGTTGAGTAACATTCCGGCTGCCCAATATCGCCCTGATGATATTGCAAACGCTCACTGAAACGCTGAAAAACCACTTCATCAAAATCATCCTTTGACTTTGCAACGACCATATCTCTGACTTCACTCAGCCATTTTTGCTGATCCCATGGCCTTCGGCCTATCGCTAGAATACGCGTACCTTTCGGCAATTGATTCGCAGCATCGAGATGATACAAAGCAGGCATTAATTTAATTCTAGAAAGATTTCCAGTGGCACCAAAAATAACGTATGTACAAGAATCAGCATGCATAAAGAAAGCTCCGTCAATAATTAAAAATTATACGGTATAAGTAGAGGAAGCGGCTTTACCGCCATGTCCGGTCCAGTCAGTATGAAAAAATTCACCTCTGGGCTTGTCGGTACGCTCATAAGTATGGGCACCAAAATAATCTCTTTGAGCTTGCAACAAATTGGCAGGTAATCTATCAGTTCGATAACCATCAAAATAAGCTAAAGCAGAAGAAAATGCAGGTGTAGGAATACCCAACTCAATGCCCAAAATAACAGCCTTACGCCAACCTTCATCTGCCTGCTTCATTGCTTTAACAAAGAAATCGGCTAACAACAGATTTTCCAAATCAGGATTCCCTGTATAGGCCTGCTTAATGTCATTTAAAAATTGGCTACGAATAATACAACCGCCACGCCACATCAGAGCAATTTCACCATAATTAAGCGATAAGTTATATTCTCTCGATGCTTCACGCATTAAACGAAAACCCTGCGCATAAGAAATAATCTTGGCTGCGTACAAAGCATCGCGGATCGCATCAATCATGGCTTTTTTATCACCAGAAAAACTTTGTGTGCGTTTAGGCAACACCTGAGCCGCTTTAACTCTTTCTGATTTTTGTGCAGACAAACACCGTGCAAACACCGACTCACCGATCAAGGTTAACGGAATACCCAAATCCAGCGCATTAATACCCGTCCATTTACCAGTACCTTTTTGTCCCGCCGTATCAAGAATCTTGTCCACTAACGGGAGTCCATCTTCGTCTTTATAAGCCAAGATATTGGCCGTAATTTCAATCAAATACGAACTTAATTCACCCTGATTCCATTCAGTAAATATCGCATGCATCTCATCAGCGCTTAAACCCAAACCTTCAGAAAGCAATTGATAAGCCTCGCAGATTAATTGCATATCGCCATATTCAATACCGTTATGGACCATCTTAACGTAGTGGCCGGCACCATTATCACCCACCCATTCGCAGCAAGGATCACCATCAACGTGGGCACTGATTGCCTGAAATATAGGTTTTACCGTTGGCCATGCAGCCTTATTACCACCCGGCATAATTGAAGGCCCATGCCTTGCACCTTCTTCACCGCCCGAAACGCCAGTGCCAATGTAATTGATATTTTTTTCTTTAAGCGCTTCAGTACGACGATTGGTATCCGTAAATAAAGAATTACCACCATCAACAATAATGTCACCGGCTGATAATAGCGGCACTAACTTATCAATATACTGATCAACAACCTCACCAGCTTTTACCATTAACATGACAATTCGGGGAACTTCAAGACTATCAACCAAAGCTTCAAGTGTCTGCGTACCAACCACCAACGTGCCTTTTGCCGGACCGTCCAAAAACTCATCCACTGTACTGGTGGTACGATTAAAAACGGCCACTTTAAAACCATGGTCGTTCATATTTAGAACCAGATTTTGTCCCATTACTGCCAAACCGATTAAACCGATATTTGCTTTCATGTTAGCCCCCCTATGCAATTAATGTAGTCAGAAATATTAGCATACTTTACACCCAGATTAACTAAACGTTGCGACCAAAAGCAAAGCTAAAATTACTTCAGACTTCAAAGCTCTAAATAATCAACGTCACTTCGATCAACACAATTTATAAAACATACTAACTCGACAATTTTTACAACCCAATTATGCTTGCCTGTAAACCCACCCATTAAGCTGATTGTTAATGATAATCCCGCTTCCCGCTTAAATTAGTAGTAATAAATTTATATTTCTTATTGACTAGAACCGCGTTATCGAGTCTAATGGCGGTCTTTTGTAGATTCGCCTAGGTAGCTCAGTCGGTAGAGCAGAGGACTGAAAATCCTCGTGTCGACGGTTCGATTCCGCCCCTGGGCACCATCTTCAAAAAAAACAAGCAACACCTCAAATGCCCAGGTAGCTCAGTCGGTAGAGCAGAGGACTGAAAATCCTCGTGTCGACGGTTCGATTCCGCCCCTGGGCACCATGAATTCTAAAGGCTCCGATCTGTTCGGGGCCTTTTTTATGCCTGACGGTTTTGGGTGACCAGGGATTATTCCGGTGCATCCTGACGATTTCACTACTCCAATTAATGCTAAGGATGTAATGCTTACCGAATACGACTATGTTAATATTTGCTTCAAATAATGTAGAAAAGAATATCACTGTAGAATATGCCAACTTTACTGATCTACGAAGGATTTAAGTTTTTCTTTTATGCAAATGAACATGAGCCTAAGCATATTCATATAATGAAAAGTGGCAATTTTGCTAAAATCGAATTAACAACTTTTAAAGTTATCGATTGTTATATGAAACCAAAAGATATAAAAAAAGCATTAACGATTTTAGAAATTCATAACACTGAGTTTGAAAGGAAATGGGATGAGTATTTTAATTAAAGGTAAAACAGTGCATTTTGATGACCGTTACTTGCATGTTGAACTTGAAGATGGTCGCATCATATTAACACCCATGTCTTGGTACAAAGATCTCCAAACTGCAACTTTTAAACAATTGATTAATTATCAATTTATTTGCCAAGGAACTGGCATAGAATGGCCTGAATTGGATTACCATTTAAATATTGAAAGCATGTTGTTGTCGCAGATAAAAGACAAAGCCGCTTAAATCTAAAGGCACCGATCTGATCGGTGCTTTTTTTATGCCTGACGTTTTTCTCGTTACGGCCTTATCCCATCTTCTTTTCCATCTAACATTACCGGTAATAGCTAGAAAAGCATGTTAACTTTTGTTTTTTATTTGCGTCAAGCACAGGCATCAGTAAGATCTAGGAAAACAATAAATTCCAGCATTTTCTCAGTAATAAGGTAATTCGGAATCTGTTTTCAGCAGCGGACTATGATGAAAATGGCTATGCGGCGATTTATATAATAATACTGCTGCTGCCCGGTGCCTGACGATATGAAGAACTGAGTATGAAATGGGAACATTTGCAGTTGAGTGACTCCAAACCCATGTCGTATGTTCCGCACACAAAATCGGATAAATCCATATATATCATCTTGAATCCTATGTCGATTAGGATCCTAAAAGCTTGACCGAAAGTTCAGGGCAACCCCTATGTGTTCGTGGGTAAGGTGACGGGAAATCCCATTCAGAGCCCCCATGAGGATCCTCAAGCCGATCATAGCTAGAGCAGGCATGAGTTGAGTTTTCACTGTCACTATTTAAGGCATACCCATTCGAGTTTGATCATAAATAATGGTGGAACTTTGCATGACGTTCAATCCGCTTTGGTTCATGCGAACATTAGTATTTCAGAACGCTATGCACATTTAATCAAGGAGAGTCGTTAGAAAACCAGTCATAACGTTTCAAATGTGATTGTCGGGCTATTGTGGTTATAAAGATTAAATCTGGGCGTGGTCGTTCATTAGATGTTGGGTTGTAATTTTAAATCGTCCATCTATGTGGAATCCTGATTAGAAGAGCTTCTGTTATTTAGTACTTCCGCAAATAGTCTGGTTACATTATAAATTCTTCTAAAAAAACGGGCGTTATTACCCA
Organism: Methylococcales bacterium; assembly: GCA_026399095.1. Lineage (GTDB taxonomy): Bacteria > Pseudomonadota > Gammaproteobacteria > Methylococcales > Methylomonadaceae > Methylobacter_C. The sequence goes on from JAPLRP010000081.1 coordinate 11,585, forward strand.
CCCGTTTTCTTAATTATTTACAACTATTTTTTAGCCGCATTTAAATGAACAACAGCATCTTTTGCTGATGAAGTTGCAGGGCCGTCATGATTCAGAGCTGCGTGATCAATGGAATCTTGAAGAGATTTAGCTGCTTCATCTATATGATTCTTTGATACACTTTTAGCAACAAGAGACGCCGCCAAAGAATGATCCAAAGCTGCTTTAGCATGAACCGCTAATTCAGATGTTTTACCTGCCTTTCCTTCGACTACTGCTGCGTTTGCATGTTCAATCGCCTGATCAAGATGTTGCTCAGCGAAAACATTACCACTCAAACACAATAAAGATGCTGCAAATACAGATGCTAATTTATTCATTATTATTCTCCTAAGTATTATTTAAAGTATTTGGACAGATGAAACATAGTTTCATATGCCAATTTATTTAAAATTTATTTTGTTAAATTAATACTAATAACAGTAAAATTCCCAAAATAGCATAGACTAATCTTGGGAATTTGTTTTGGTAACTTCCGACAGCCCAAGAATCAGTAACTTTGAGCCAACTTAATACACCCTCTAATGTTAGGGTACTTTCTTTTTCCTCGGACATGCTTCCTCCTCATATTTTATTATATTATTATTTTATACTCTGAATAATCGAGTAAATATTGGCATAGAAAATCACTAATGACTCTTTACCAATAATCGAAGTTTACTCATTCTGTTTTCTAAGTACAAGACAATATTAGTTTTAGTGGCATGAAGAAAACTAGCTAAAACATTTTCAATGAAAAGACTCCGATCAGATCAGAGCCTTTTTTATCTATGAAGTTTTCTCATTACGATCTTCTTTTTAACCTGCGTGATTTTTTCCCGATGTAAAAGTAAGTTCTTGACCAATACAACTTACTGGAGTGATAATTTCTAATATCTTAAATTTTATAGTTAATTTTGATAAAGAATATGTAACTATTCAGCAAAAATAAATAAAAAATTACTTGACACGGTTTTTACGTAAAAAAACCTAAATTCATGCGACCCACTAAGCTAGTGTTAAAAAGGCAATCAGGCCTATTATGAGGCAATTCCTTTAGTTTATATCAAT
>JAPLRP010000010.1 GCA_026399095.1 Methylococcales bacterium
ATTATACAGAGTCAGCTCAGGTTGTCAACTCCGTGTCGACATTTAATTTTCGTTCCGTCCTGCCCGAGGTAAGTGACCTAACCCCGAAGAAGCCGACCATTATAACCCACCTGATCAACTTGTCAACCGTCCGTGTTAACCGCCCTAACAAACCCAAAACCCTTGCAGGCCCTGCCTTGAAAGAACTGCGTATTATACAGCTATCTTCGCTTTCGTCAAGCTGTTATCTTTATTCTGGCGAATTTTCTTTTCCCTACTTGGTAAATATTCTCCGTACCTACTAAAATCTCGAGCTTTGGATCAGATACCTTTTCGCCATCAATCTTGACCGCACCTTGATTTATCATTCTTATAGCTTCTGACGTTCCACTCACCAATCCCGCATCTTTCAACAAATTTGCAATACAATACCTACCCGTTTCACTCTTTAACGCTAACTCATCCATCTCCTCAGGCATTGCACCTCGTTGAAATCTAGCTTCAAAATTTTCCAGCGCCCGAATTGCTGCCGCCCCATCATGAAACCGTTCGATAATTTCCTGCGCCAATTTTACCTTATAATTTCGTGGATTCGCTCCTTGCTCGCATTCTTGTATCCACGCCTTAATCTCTAACATAGGGCGAAAGCTTAACAATTCAAAATACCGCCACATCAATTCATCTGATATAGACATTAACTTGCCAAACATATCATCAGCAGCATCTGCTATACCGATATAGTTATTAAGTGACTTAGACATTTTCTGAACGCCATCCAAGCCCTCCAGAATTGGCATCGTCATTACAACCTGAGGTTTTTGCCCATAAACTTCCTGTAATTGCCGCCCTACCAATAAATTAAATTTCTGATCTGTACCACCTAACTCCACATCCGCCTTCATCACTACTGAATCATAACCCTGTATTAATGGGTATAAAAACTCATGAATTGCTATCGACTGCCCACTTTTAAAGCGCTTACTAAAATCATCTCGCTCAAGCATTCTCGCTACGGTATGCTTTGCCGCTAATTGAATCAAATCTGCTGGCGACATTGCATTCATCCAGCTTGAATTAAACAGCACCTGGGTTTTATTTGGATCCAGAATTTTGAAGACCTGATCTTGATAGGTCTTCGCATTACTTAAGACCTCATCACGCGTTAACGGCTTACGCGTTACATTTTTTCCTGTCGGATCGCCTATCATCCCAGTAAAGTCACCAATCAAAAACAAAATTTCATGCCCTAAGTCCTGAAACTGCTTTAATTTATTGATCAGTACCGTATGCCCCAAATGTAAATCCGGAGCCGTAGGATCAAAACCGGCTTTAATCCTCAATGGCCGACCTTCCTCCAATTTTTTAATTAGCTCTTGCTGAACTAAAACTTCATCAGTCCCTCTTAGCAGGCTTGCCAATACGTCCTCTTGCAATGTCTTTCTCCAAACTCGATCTTAAAATTAAGATAATAATTATAAAACTAATGATCATCCCTACTGAATATATATTTTTTAGTCATTCTAAATTAGTAAAATCTTCAAAAAAACCTTAGAATGATTCCAAGTAAACTTTAAAGCAATTTATTTTGAATAAAATACACCCATTTAGTTTGCGTCTTGTGAAAAACAAGCTTTATACCTCCCTTATTTTCTTAATAGGGATAGGTTTTGCTTTTGCCCCCACAATTAGTTACGCAAAACCAATACACTCTAAACAAGTTAGCGCCTCTAACAAGAGCCTGAAAAAAACGTCGAGACATTCTAGCGGCCGAAATAAAGCATCAAAAAACAAGCTTATTTCTAAAGCGACCTATAAACACAAAACCTCTAAATCCCGTTCACTTTACAGCTCACGTAAAATCAACAATCGATTTGCATCTATTTCTCACAAAAACACTTATTTGTCTCAAAATGATCAGGGCGAATTATTTCTAGAGCCTACGAGTAGCAATGAACGCATTCACACCTTAATAGGTAATCAACATACAGACACGCCTATAAAAAGCTCTATTCATCCAAGTGATGAAGCCCCAACTCATATTAACAGCGTACACGGAACCATTAATTCGTCTTTAACAACTGCAGGACAAAATGCCGGACTCTCCAATGATTTAATTGAACAACTCACCAATATTTTTGCTTGGGATATTGATTTTGCAACAAACCTTAGCCAAGGTGATCAGTTTACTGTGGTTTATGAACAGTCCAGCAGTGGCGATAATTCTTCTGGAGCCCAGATTATTGCCGCAGAATTTGTTAACCGCGGCCGAATATTAACTGCAATCAGATATAAAAACAGTGAGGGCAATGTTAATTTCTATAGCCCTGAAGGCAAACCCATGCGCAAAGCCTTTTTAAGTGCGCCTGTTGATTATTTACGCATCAGCTCCGGATTTTCTTCCCACCGTAAACACCCCATCCTCAACCGGATTAGAGCACATAAAGGCATAGATTATGCTGCCAGAACAGGTACTCCAGTAAAATCAGCAGGTGATGGTGAAGTTGTTTTTCTTGGTAACAAAGGTGGTTATGGACAGCTTTTAATAATAAAACATGGCGATCACTATGAAACTGTTTATGCCCATCTTTCTAATTTTAAAAAAGGCCTTGAAAGTGGTTCACAGGTAAAACAAGGGGATGTTATAGGTTATGTTGGCCAAACAGGCTTGGCAACCGGCCCTCACTTACATTATGAATTTAGGGTTGATGGCGCTCACCAGAATCCGGAAGCTTTAAATATGGCGCAAACATTGCCACTACATGCTGAAATATTAGCTGACTTTAAAAATCAAACAAGAACAACTTTAGCGCAACTGAACAAAACCAAAGCGCAATCGTTATTTGCTAAAAACCAATATAACTACAATTAAATGTTGACTCAAAAAAGGGCAACCACTAGGTCACCCTTAAATGATCAGGCAGAGAAAGATGATCCGCAACCGCAAGTAGTAGTTGCATTTGGGTTGCGTATAACAAACTGTGCACCCGAAATATCTTCTTTATAATCAACCTCAGCTCCCGCCAAATATTGAATACTCATAGAATCAATCAAAACGGTAACGCCACCGTTCTCTACACTGGTATCATCCTCATTGACTTCTTCGTCAAACGTAAATCCGTATTGAAAGCCTGAACACCCACCACCAGAGACATAGACTCTCAATTTAAGATTGTCATTACCTTCCTCGGCAATTAATTCACTTACTTTAGAAGCAGCACTGTCTGTAAAAATAATTGGATTAGCCATATAAAAAACACACTTTAAATTTAAATTAATCAAATTATGACTATACCAACCTTTATAGTCAAGATTTATGGATAAAGGGCAATTATCTTTAAACCCAATTCTTCTTTAAAACCAAACATCAAGTTCATATTTTGAATCGCTTGCCCGGCTGCGCCCTTAACCAAATTATCAATAACAGATAAAACCACGATTGTTTGCTGGCCTTGCGGCTGAAAAATTGAAATCTGACAATTATTGCTGCCTCGTACATTTCGAGTATCAGGATGAGAACCTTGTGGCAACACATCAACAAACTCTTCATGAATATAGCGCTGTTCATACAAAACTTGAATATCATCCAAACTGAATTGTTTAGCCTCCCTTTGCACTATAAGCTGCCCATATAAAGTCGCATGAATCCCTCGTATCATGGGCGTCAAATGAGGCACAAAAGTTAACCCAACCGACTCACCAGCGGCAATCTCAAGACCTTGCTTAATTTCCGGCAGATGCCTGTGCCCATTCACCGCGTAAGCTTTAAAACTCTCACCCGTTTCACTCATCAAAGTTGACAGTTCAGCCTTACGCCCTGCCCCGCTAACACCCGACTTTACATCCGCAATCAGATGCTTGGTATCAATCAAGCCATTTTCAATTAAGGGTAAAAAACCTAACTGAACAGCTGTCGGATAACAACCTGGGCAAGCGATTAACTGCGCTTTTTTAATAGCATTACGATTGACTTCCGGCAAACCATAAACAGCCTCGGCAATTAAATCCGGGCAAGCATGCTCCATACCATACCAATGACACCAGCCTTGCGCGTCTTTCAACCTAAAGTCCGCCGAAAGATCAATAACCTTTATGCCTTGAGCTAATAACTGCTCAGCCATCAACATCGCCGTGCCATTGGGTGTTGCAAAAAAAACCACATCGCATTGGCTCAAGGTTTCACTATCAGGGACACTAAAAACCACATCAATATAGCCACGTAAACTCGGGTATAACGCATCGACTCTTAATCCTGCATCGGTTCGTGAAGTGACCACGACCACCTCAACCTCGCCATGCAACGCTAATATTCTTAGTAACTCAACCCCTGTATAACCTGTTCCGCCAACAATACCTACACGTATCATTTGTTTTATCCTATTAACACATTGTTTATGAAAATAACTGGAGCCTATAATAACCGCATCTAACTTTATACTGAACTCAAGTTATGCTTATCCACACCATGCGCGCCATCGAAATTGAAGCAGGGGCATTAAAACTAACTGAACGACCCATTCCCGTCCCGGCGAATTATCAAGTATTAATTAAAGTAGCCGCAGCGGGAGTTAATCGCCCGGACATTATGCAGCGTAAAGGTTTATATCCAGCACCGTCTGGTGCATCTGATATTCCAGGATTAGAAATATCAGGCACTATCGCAGCAACCGGTGCTGCAATCATTCATTTAAAACCAGGTGATGCTGTTTGTGCGTTAGTGACAGGTGGCGGCTATGCAGACTATTGCTTAGCCACTGCATCACACTGCTTACCAATACCTAAAGGCATATCTACAACAGAAGCCGCCGCTTTACCTGAAGCTTTTTTTACTGTTTGGAGTAATGTATTTGACCGCGCGTGCTTATTAAATAACGAAACATTACTAGTACATGGCGGCAGCAGTGGCATTGGCACAACAGCGATACAACTGGCTAAAGCCTTTAATGCAAAAATTATTGTTACTGCTGGATCAGAAGCTAAATGTCAATTTTGTTTGGCACTAGGCGCAGACGCCGCTATTAACTACCAACAACACGATTTTGTCGAAGAAATAAGCAAACTTACTAATAACAATGGTGTTAACGTCATATTGGACATGGTCGGTGGCGATTATCTTCCGCGCAATATTAAATGCATGGCTTTCGATGCAAGACTCGTACAAATCGCTATTCAAAATGGTGCAAAAGCTGAAATTAATCTGTTACCAATCATGTTAAAACGACTCATCTTAACCGGATCAACATTAAGAGCTAGAAATGATGTTTTTAAAGCCGATATTGCTCAAAAACTCTTTCAAAAAGTCTGGCCTTTGCTGGCAAACGGTCAAATAAAACCTGTTATCCATTCCACTTTTACACTCGATGATGCAGCCAAAGCCCATGAACTTATGGAAAGCAGCCAGCACATTGGCAAAATAATCTTAGAGGTATCAACAAATGACTCATAACACATTGATTTCTGCGGCTACACTTAACGAAAATATAAATAATCCAAAATGGGTCATTATAGATTGTCGATTTTCTCTGGCTAACAGTGATGCCGGTAGCTTTGCCTATCGTCACGGACACCTACCTAACGCGCGTTATGCACATTTAAATAATGACTTATCATCAGCTACAACCGACTTTACAGGGCGCCATCCGTTACCCAACTTTACGCTTTTGACAAACAAACTAGGCGCATGGGGCATAAGTAACGACACACAGGTCGTTGTTTACGATGATGCCGGTGGCGCATTTGCAGGTCGTTTATGGTGGCTTTTAAACAGCTTGGGTCATCCTAAAGTTGCTGTTTTAAATGGCGGGATTCAAAATTGGCTAAAACAAGGTTATCCGCTAACCACTACCTTGCCAACCATACCACCAACCCCCTTTAGGCCTTATTTAAATCCAACCTACTGGTTAACTGCCACTCAAGTGCAAAACAAGCTAGCCAAAAAATCTATATGCCTCATAGATGCTAGAACAGCTGAACGCTATCGGGGTGAACAAGAACCTATAGACCCTGTTGCTGGTCATATATCAGGTGCATTAAACCGCCCTTTTCAATTAAATCTTGATAACACAGGATTGTTTTTATCAGCCCAATCATTACACAGTCAATTTAAAAAACTTATCGGCACGACCGCACCAGAACAAGTTGTTCATTATTGCGGTTCAGGCGTAACGGCCTGTCATAATTTACTGGCTATGGAAATCGCAGGCTTAACAGGGTCCAAACTTTATGCGGGTTCTTGGAGCGAATGGATAAGAGACAAAAATCGGGGAGTTGCGAAGGGTAATGCAGTTTAAATTAACAGATTAATACATAAATTAAAATTACCGCCGGACATAACACGTTACAAGCCGGCGGTTAACTTAAAGGGCTTGGCTTTACTGATGAACATTGCAAGCCTTTACAGACTACCATCCTCCACCCATTCCATTACCTATATAAGATCCTGCAGCAGCGCCAAGTCCGGCTGCAATAGGATCTCCATTGCCCATTTGATAACCAAAAACACTACCTATCACGCCGCCTGCCAAACCTTGTGTAGATCGTGGATCCTGATAGCTTTGACGTTGATATTGTTGAGGATAATAAACCACCGGCGGTTGTTGATAAACCACAGGCGGTGGTTGATAATAAACTTGTGGCTGTGGATAATAATAGATCTGCGGTTGCGGATAATAATGTTCACGATGATGCCCATGATGATGCCCATACCCGTGACCCCTCCAGCCATGATCGTCATCATCGGCCAACGATGTACCTGAATAAACAATTAAACATACCGTTAATTGAATTAATAAACCTGTTTTTTTCATTCGTTTTCTCTCTTGTTAAGTAAGTATCAATAAAAACTTAAACAAAACTCTTGTCATTAGTTATAAGCTTTCGTGCTTATTATTATCTCCAAAAAATGAATGGATGCTTAACAGACCATTAGACTTATTAATTATTTGAATCTTTTTTTAACCTCTAAAACAAATTCCTTTATAGCCGTACAAACTTTAATTAAACGAAACCTTCGTAATTATTTATAAGGCATTAATTTATCGCCCGCCTGCCATTCCATTACCCAAATAAGAACCGGCCGCCGCACCCAGCCCTGTTACAATCGGATCACCATTGCCTAACTGATAACCCAGTACACTTCCGACCACACCACCGGCTAAACCCTGAGTAGATCCAGGATCTTGATGATGCTGAGGATAATAATCATTATTCCCGGATTGATAATGATGACCTCTATTTTCATGATGTCTTTTATGATGCTCACCCTCAGAAGCATCAGTAAACGTTGAGAACACAATAAGCGTGACCGTTACTTGCATTAAAACGAAAATTTTTTTCATGTCGCTCAATTAATAGTAGAAAAATGATTGCGTTAAATAAATCAAATTGGATATTAGTTGAAGCAAATAGTAGATTACTCAACCTTAATAACTGCTTAACAACTCATGGGCATTAATAAAAAATAAGAACGACACACGACCCGAACTGTTCACTCCAAAAAATCAAAAAGCTAATCAATCAACCACGATAAAACGGAAATAATTCTTCTGTAACGCTTATAATAGTTATTTTTTTGATGTGTAATGGCAGTTCAATCAATGACAGATTTCATCGCCGGCCAACGCTGGATTAGTAATACCGAGTCAGAACTTGGTTTAGGTCTTATTCTTGAAGTAAGTTTCAAACGTGTCACCGTACTTTTTTTAGCCAGTGACGAACGGCGCATTTATGCCAGTGACAATGCACCTTTAACGCGCGTCAGCTTTGCAGTTGGCGATATTATTGAATCTATTGATGAAGAAGAACTGACCGTTACCCGTTTAATACATAAAGATGGCTTGATTATCTATGTAGGAAACAATGAATCTGGAGAAGAAGTTCACTTAGAAGAAATTGAACTCAACCATCATATTCAATTTAACAAACCTCAAGATCGCTTATTTCTCGGTCAAATTGATCCCAGCTCATGGTTTTTATTACGTTATGAAACCTGGCTTAGACTACAACAGCATCAACAATCGCCCGTTAAAGGCTTAATGGGTGGAAGAACCTCCTTAATTCCACATCAATTATATATCGCTCACGAAGCGGCCAACCGCTCTGCGCCAAGAATCATGCTGGCAGATGAAGTCGGCTTGGGTAAAACCATCGAAGCAGGTTTAATATTGCACCATCGGCTAATTAATGGCCTGACGCATCGAGCTTTAATCATCGTACCTGAAAGCCTTTTGCATCAATGGCTGGTAGAAATGCTTAGACGCTTTAACTTCCGCTTTAGTGTTTTTGATGAGGCCCGCTGCCTTGAAGAACTTAATCTTGACGAACTGGATGAAAACAACAACAGCGACGAAGATCATAATCCGTTTTTAACCGAGCAATTAATACTATGTAATCAGCAATTTTTTTCTGATTACCCTCGCCGTCAAAAACAAGCGTTAGACGCTGGTTGGGATATGGTCATTGTCGATGAAGCGCACCATCTTGAATGGAGCGAAGCAGTCGCCAGTCCCGAATATCAATTTGTAGAACAACTCAGTTTGCAAACACCCAGCCTTATTCTATTGACCGCCACACCGGAACAGCTCGGTAAAGAAAGTCATTTTGCTCGCCTTAGATTATTAGACCCCGATCGTTTTTACAGCTTTTCCGCATTCGTTGAAGAAGAACGTTTGTTTGAACCAGTAGCCAACGCCGCTAAATTATTGCTGGCAGAAGAAACTCTGAATAAAGAAGATCAGCAGAACTTAACCAAACTGCTTAAAGATGACAATGTGGGTGGATTACTTGAAAATCTTAATGACCCTTTAAAATCAACTAATGCACGTGACTCATTAATTAAAATATTACTCGATCACCATGGCACCGGCCGGATTTTATTCAGAAATTCCCGGCAAACCGTGCAAGGCTTTCCAGAACGCGAACGCTATGGTTATGCGTTAACTGGACAACAAAACGATACTGATTTAGAACAAGATCCACGCTTTAAGTGGCTGGTTGATAAACTCAGCGCTACGGTTAAAACCTTAACTAGCGCATCAATGAGAGGTCAAAAAGCACTGTTAATCTGTAAACATGCACAAACGGCTATTGATCTTGAACAAACCTTAAAAAATCGCGCAGGTATTGCCTCTGCAGTTTTTCATGAAGGCATGTCAATTATTGAACGTGACCGGGCTGCCGCTTATTTTGCTGATGAAGATAGCTCCGCACGCTTATTGATTTGCTCTGAAATTGGTAGCGAAGGCAGAAATTTTCAGTTTGTTCATCACTTAATATTATGGGATTTACCGACCAACCCCGATTTATTGCAACAACGCATCGGACGACTGGATCGAATTGGTCAAAAATATGTTATCCAAATACATATCCCTTATCTGGAAAACACCCAACAACACAGCTTATATAGATGGTACGACGAAGGACTTAATGCTTTTCGCAGCAATAATTCAGCGGCCCAAGCGGTCGCCGATAAACTGCACACTGAACTTGCCAATGTACTGCAAAACAATCAATCAACTGATATAGATGCACTGATTACCAAAACACAATTACTCAGCACAGAAATTGAAGCTCAATTACACAACGGTCGTGATCAGTTACTGGAGTTAAATTCTTGCCGTAAAGAATTATCCGATGAACTGATAGACCAACTCAATGCCTATGAACATGAAGGGGCACTTTGGTCATACATGGAAGATGTCTTTGAATGCTATGGCGTAGATACCGAGTTTCATTCAGCGGATTGCTTTATCATTCGCCCCAGTGATCACATGCGTGTTTCTCACTTCCCCAGCTTATCCGAAGATGGCATGACCGTAACTGGTAACAGACAAATTGCCTTGGCAAGAGAAGAATTGCATTTTTTAACATGGGAACACCCTATCGTAACCGGGGCAATGGACTTGGTACTATCCAGTGAAACCGGAAATGCGGCCATAAGCGTAGTAAGACACAGCGACTTAAAAGCGGGCCAGTTTTTACTGGAATGCTTGTTTATTGTTGAATGTAGCGCACCCGCTGAATTACAAATTGGCCGCTTTTTACCACACACACCTATTCGGGTATTGATCAATCAACATCAACACGATTTAACCGATACCATAGAGCATCGTAGTTTATTGGAATCCGGTAAAAACTTTGATAAACAACAAATCATCGCCTTTTTAAACCTTCAGCGCCTACCCATTACCCAGCTTTTGGCAGCAGCAGAACTAAAAGCCAAAGCCGATATGCAGCAACTAATTGATGAAGCGACTAACGCCATGCTGGAATCACTGACTGCGGAAATAAAACGATTGGTCAGACTGAAAAAAGTCAATCCAACCATTAGAACCGAGGAAATTGAACATCTTAAAGACATGACTATGCTGGCTCATGAAAATATACAGGCCGCTCATTTAAGATTGGATGCCGTTCGCTTTATCATTACCAGTTGAGTATTGCTATGTTAAATATCGGTAAAATTAATACCTTAACCATTGTCAAAAAACAAGGCCCAGACATCTACCTTGATAACGGCTTATCTGCAAAAGTATTTTTGGCAGACAAAAAGCCACCTGAAAACTGTCAGGTAGGTGATGCCCTGGAAGTATTTGTCTATGTCGATTCTGAAGGGCATCTGGCTGCCACTACCAAAATACCTTTAGCACAGGTCGATGATATCGCCTGGTTAAAAGTAGTCTCGCTTAATTATGTAGGTGCCTTTCTTGATTGGGGCTTACCCAAAGATTTACTGGTCCCGTTTAGCGAACAACACCACGAAATGGAAGTGGGTAAATCTTATCTGGTTAAAGTCTTTCTTGATGACAAAAATCGCATTGCCGCCACCACCAAAATTGATCGCTTTATCGAAGATGAATCCATTGATTTTGAAGTCGGCCAAAAAGTCTCACTCATTATTGCAGACAAAACCGAACTGGGCTTTAAAGCCATCGTTGATAATACCCATTGGGGTTTACTCTATCAAAACGAACTCTTTCAGCCAGTCAGAAGAGGCCAAAAACTGAATGGCTACATTAAACAAATCAGAGAAGATGGCAAAATTGATCTTATTCTGCAAGAACCCGGCTATGGAAAAGTCGTATCACTAACCGATACTATCCTAATCAAGCTTAATAAAAACAATGGCGCACTTGACTTAAGTGACAAAAGCCCGCCAGAAGCTATTTATGCCACCTTTGGCGTCAGTAAAAAAGTGTTTAAACAAGCCATTGGCGCGTTATATAAAAAACAGTTAATTACCATTGATAAAGATGGCATTAAGTTGGCTTAATAACGTACTATTAAATCATTTTTCTTAAGTCGGTTGAATTCAATAAGATGCCGGCTTTTCTGTTCTTATGGTTAAAATAGCGACTGTTTTGTCAGTTTTAACATTCCGCTTCATTCGACACTAAAGGAACTCTATGGCTGTCACTATTAAGGGTGAATTTAAACAAACGACACCAAAGTCCCATAGGATATTGAATGGAGACAAGGCGTAAACTTATAGCAGTAAGATAGTCAGGTGTGAATCTTGGTAGTCAAATCAAGACCAAGAGCTTTCATTACGGCAAGCGTGGTTTTCAATGTCGGGTTTCCGTTCTCGCTAAAGGAACGGTAAAGTTGTTCGCGGGAAAGTCCAGTTAGTCCGGCAATTTGCGCCATACCCTTCGCACGGGCGACGACGCCAAGTGCGTGAGCTATGTAACCAGAGTCGTTTGTCTCAAACGCTTCTGCCATAAAAGTTGCCATTGCTTCGTTAGAAGCTAAATCCTCGGCGGGATCGTAGGTTGTCAGTTTTTCAGCCATTTCATTCACTCCATTCAGCAGCTAGGCGTTTTGCCGCCTTGATGTCTTTTTCTTGCGTACTCTTATCGCCGCCGCACAGTAAAACGATGATCGTATCGCCTCGTTTGTGGAAATAGATGCGGTATCCAGGGCCGTAATGAATGCGTAATTCGCTAATCCCTTGCCCAACAGGTTCCACGTCCCCAGCATGACCAAAGCCAAGGCGGTCTAAGCGGGACGCTATCAAGGCTCGTACCCGCTCATCCTTAAGCTGCATTCGCCATTTCCTGAAAGTCTCCGTTTGCTTTATTTCGATCATTTCTTATTGTAGTTTATAAACTACCAAGCATCAAGGGTCATTTAGTATCCTTTAACCCATTTTTCTTAAGCCAGTTATCGAGATTCGCTTCCGTGGTGTTATAGCGCTGAGCGATGAACCGCTGCGTCGTGCCGTTTGCCAACAGACTCTCGATTTCCGGCCGGATTATATTCTGATCAGTGATTTTGCCAACCTGCATTTATATAATCGCATCACCGGTGCGCCCCGTCTTGAGCTTAAACTAACCGACTTACCGCAACAAATAGAACCGTTCCTGTTTTTGGCAAACTATGAAACCATCGCCATAGAACAGCAGGTGCATATCAATTTGGAATCCGCTTTCAAACTGATCGATAATCGCTTGATGTAATTATTTAAAGACAGCAACGATCTTAGTTTATTAGTCAAATTCGTAGATGGTACGAAGTCTTTTGTTAACTATCTTAATTGCCGCTTTGTGAGGCTATTAGCTGCATCAAGTTTTCGGAAATTTCCTTCCCTAATTGTGTTAGGCATTGGCTTTGCGACTTAACCATAACAGTATAATCGGAAGTTGATGCGGGAAATTGGTAAATAGAGCGTTTATCAAGAATGGTTTTTTCTTTACTCTTAACAAACCACTGTGCGATTAAGCGGCTCTGTCCGTTCGCATTGACATTAAACTCCAATATATCAATGCCGACCTGATAATCAACAACTTGACGCTGCGGCCAAGGATAGCGGATGACGCGATCCGTACCCAACTGACTAGGCAATACCTTGATTAAAGCGAGAGAAATGTTTTGATCTAGACGTTCAGCCCAACGGTGGTCTTCAGACAGTTGATACTGATTATCACTGGTAGCGACAACCATCTGCGGCCGACTTAAATACTCCGGAATGCGTATTGGACCCAAACCTATCAGTGGACCTTGATTAGTCACAGGGTGGCTCGTATTACTAACACCACCGGTATCAGCAGTCAGCATATAAAACTGCACAGGCTTACTGTCATGGGTGCAACCACTTAACAAAGACGCCAAGATAATAATTAACAACCCATTCTTCAAACGAACTAGTCCAAATTTCATACTTTTTACTCCTTACCGTATAGGATCGAGTCGGGGTGCCGCTCAAGATAATCAGTCAAATCTTTTGTTGATTGAGCCGCATCACGCAACGCCTCAAGTGATTGCCATAAAGGCGCATCCGGCGCAGCCAGCGCTTCTACGGAACCTAACGCATGATTGGACTCCAATAATACGGAGGTGGCGGTATTTAATGTCTTCTCACTGGAAATCAATACCGGCTTCATATCTTGAGTAAATTGTTGCACTAAATTACGCGTATCAACCATGGTTCCATTCATATTATTCAATAATGGCACCAGTCCCTTATTAAGATTAGTTACCAATTGTTCCGTTTCCGCCAATGTTTTAGTCAAGTCCGCACGATTTTTCTTAAGCTCGTCCGAAGTTGCTATGTCTTTAATCTCTTTTAAAGTGACCGCGAGGTCTTTAACCATGTCTTCTATAGGTAATTGACGAAATTTACTCAACATTTCATCGGCTGTGCTTTTAAGTTGATCCACTGTCGTTGGAACACTGGGCAGTTCAGGCAAATCCTTGTAGTTAATGCCGGTTAATTGGAGTGGTTCGTCGCGAAAAAAGTTGACTTCCACATACAGTAAACCTGTCAGTAAGCTTTGTGTTTGCAACTGCGCTTTAAGGCCGGAATTAATGAGTCGTTGGGTATTTTTCTTACGCTCCTCCATCGAGGTAGCACTTTGCAAGGGCTTTCCACTGGCGTCCAACAGCACGCCCGGATCAATCTCAATCACCACCGGCTTGGAAATACGCACAAGCTTTTGATCAAGCTCCAGAGAAATTTCCTTTACTGTACCAATCTGCACACCCTGCAACTTGACTGGAGCACCTATATTTAAACCGTTTAAGGCTCCATCAAAGAAAATGACATACTCGGTTTTTTTCTTAAGAAACTGCCCACCGCCAAAAACCAAAATAGCTACTATCAGCAGTGTAAGGGAACCCACCAGAAAAGCACCGAGGGTGTAGGGATTGACCGGTTTACTCATAAGTCACTCGATTCCTGATTTTTTGTTTCATTTATAACCTGATTTTCCGTTTCACCACGAGTGAGAAAACGAATTACTTTAGGATCATGGGATTCCGCCAGTAGTTGTTTAGGCGGACCGCTGGCAATCATGGTTTTGGTTTCCGGATCGAGAAAGACCGAGTTGGTACCAATTGCAAAAATACTGGCTAATTCGTGCGTCACCATGACGATAGTTGCTCCTAAATTGTCTCGCAAACTGCGAATTAAATCATCCAGTAGCTTCGCGCTGACCGGATCAAGTCCTGCGGAAGGCTCGTCAAAAAACAAAATCTCGGGATCCAGCGCCATTGCTCTAGCCAGTCCAGCACGTTTTTGCATGCCGCCGCTAATCTCGGACGGATAATAATCTTCAAAACCCGCAAGTCCGACCAGAGCCAGCTTGTAAGAGACAATTTCCCTTATTCGCTGTGCTCCCAAACAAGTATGCTCAGTGATAGGCAGTGCTATATTCTCAGCCAGCGTCATTGAACTTAACAAGGCGCCACTTTGAAATAACACACCCGTGCGTTTCAAAATGCGCTGGCGTACCTTGTGTTCAGCGTGCCAAAGACTCTCTTCACCATAAAAGACATCGCCCTTGGCCGGTTTCTGCAAGCCAATCAGGTGCATTAATAAAGTGCTTTTGCCGCACCCGCTACCGCCCATGATGATAAAAATATCACCACGATTAATCGTAAAATCAAGATCACGCTGAATGATAAAATCACCGTAAGCCATGGTCATATTTTTGATAGTCAGGCTGGCTAGGATCATGACTTAAATCCCCAACCGGTTGCACATGATCGTCATTAAAGAGTCGGCAATAACAATAAAAATAATACCCGTCACCACCGCCGAAGTAGCCGCATCGCCAACTGATGAAGCGCTACGGCCACATTGCATGCCTCGCATACAGCCAGACAAAGCAATCAAGACACCAAATACGGCACATTTAACAATACCAATCGTAAAATCTGTTAAATGCACGGCATTAGCCGTGCGGTTAAGGTATTCCACCAGCGATACGTCAAAAAAACTCACGGTCACCAGCGCCCCACCCACTATGCCCATCAAATCGGCATAAAGACAAAGCAATGGCATAATTAAAATAAGCGCCAGGATACGCGGTAAAACCAAAAACTCCATCGGCTCAAAACCCATGGTTTTAAGCGCATCAATTTCGCTATTGACCTGCATCGTACCCAACTGAGCCGCATATGATGCACCGGTTCGCCCAGACATGATAATGGCAGCCATAAGACCGCCCATTTCCCGTGTCATACCCAAACCGACCAAATCAGCGATATAGATTTGTGCACCAAACAAAGCCAACTGAACTGCACCTACAAAAGCCAAAATCAAGCCTACTAAAAGACTAATCAACGAAACGATGGGCAATGCCGAGGGTCCACAGTCTTGGATATAAGTCCATAAATCGACCCACCGAAAACGTGCTTTGCCACGCGCCAAAGCCGCGACACTGAGCATAGTCTCGCCGATAAAAACGACTAACGCATGAGCATCTTTTTGGATGCGCAAACCGCCATTGCCAATTACTGCGAGCCATGGCATTTTTGTTTCCTCACGCCTTGCCCCCACGCGTTCGGGCACCGCATAAACCAAGCTTAACAAGCCTTGAATGCCTTCGGGCAAGGTTGCTGTATCAACCTGAATGCCCTGTTTGGCACCATAATCAATTAAGCGAATCAGCTCAGTCATCAATAAACTATCCCAACGCCCTAAGGCTTCAGTTGAAAAAGCAAGACGCTTGACTTGTGAAACATCACCTAACTGAGCGAGTACGATTTCCAGATCCGGAGCTTGTGACTCAAGAACCCAATCACCAACAATAGAAACCTCCAGCGTAGGCGCTTTATGGTTTACTTTAAATTCACAAGGAACACTGCTTATGTCCATCACTGTCATTATAAAATTTGGGTAAATTTTTGTCGTTAATAAAACTTAATTTTAATTAACTTTAGCATAGATGCATGACACATTCATTAAAGGTCAGGGTATAAGGATTAAAAAAGGGGGATTTAAACCGAGCATGCCGGTTTATTTGAACAATTCCATGCTTTGTTTTTAAATCCTTATTTAAATTTTGAGCAATCTGTTTATAACAAAAAATGTCTATTTACAAAGAACTTACTCCGGAATAATTAATTTATCATTAAATATCAGGATATTATCAATAAAGAGAATTCAGCACATACATCTTAATATACAGCAGCTGATTTATGGCGTGTTTTATGCTTAAAAACTAGAGTAATAGATTTATCAATCAATTTTAAGCTATTAATTCGTTATACGAATAATAGCTTTTGTAAAATCAATGCCGAGGTTAAAAGATAACATGGCTTATCGAGATATTACCGATCAAATGTTGGATACATCCAAGAAACCTGCTCAACACTTTGAATTTAATTTGGACAAAACTTTAAAGCATATAGCGCATTGGCTGCCAGCCCAAGGTCCCATTAAAGACTTTATTCACCATAACACCTTACACGCTGTTCAAAAGCATCCTTTTCATGAAGGTGTGGCTATTGCAGCCAAAATGTTCGGTGCACGAAGTTATCTGCCACTGGCAGATTATCAAAGCATGCATCAAGAAGGACGCATTACGCAACATGCTATTGATTGGGCCATTGAACATTCCGGATGCACCGATTTAAAACAAGAAAAGCTTCGAGATACTTTATTTGCACAAGACCACACCAGTCACTATCCTCCGGTTTCGCTTGCTAATCACGGCATTCGCAATACCTGGCTCACTCAGCTTGAAATCGACCTGAATGCGTTGGTGCACCCTATATTTTTTCGTCTGTTAGGTAACTTTCTGGATCAAGGCATCAGTAGTTGGCATTTACCTAAAAATGGTGAGCATTTCTGGAACTGCATCGTACGCTTGGCACAAAACAGTTTACTGCCCTTGTATCCTTTAAATGAACCCGTTGCACACGACCTTCTATCTAAAAGCCCGGATGAAGTTATTCATTTCTGCCTTGATAAAATTGTTGGCGACGAACCGCTTTACGAACAATACCTACTGGAAATGTTGTTAGCGCATCCGGGTTGGTCTGGCATGGTTCATGTCATAGAACAAAACCCCAATATGCTACTGGCTCGCCGCGAAATTTCACTTAAAGAAATGATTGCCGTAGAACTCGCTATCGAACTCGCCTTTTTACATAAGAAAATAGGGACTCATATCCCCAGCGTAGCGTCTATGCCTTATACAAGCGGAACACCTTTACTTAAAGACGGCGGCTTCAAACCCACCATTCCATTACGCCTAAGAGTCTGGCATGAAGCGATGGAATGGTCGTTACATTCCGAATTACTGCTGGCTTTAAAAGCTAACCATCAGGCGAAAACCGATTCTGCAACAAAACCAGCACCAGAAGCACAAGCACTATTTTGTATTGACGACCGCGAATGTTCGTTAAGACGCAATCTCGAAGAAACCAATCCTGCTATAGAAACCTTTGGTGCAGCCGGTTTTTTTGGCATAGACTTTTTTTATCAAGGTTTGGATGATGCTTATCCAGTGGCGCAGTGTCCCAATATCATTGTCCCAAAACATTTAATCAAAGAATCCAGTAGCACGAAAAAATCAAACGATAAAGCCAAAACCGGCAAATTGACTACTCTGCATTTCACTGCGCATTCAATGTTTCGTGGCTGGCTCTATACGCAAACATTAGGTATTGGTTATGCTGCAAAAATGGCTTGGGATGTTTTCCGTCCAGGTTCAAAACTACCTAACATCAGAGCCTTGAGCGAAGTCGAATCGCATTCCCAATTGCATTTACTCAGAGAGTCAGATGAACTAACGCCGGACGGCCATTTATTGGGCTTTTCTTTTACAGAAATGGCGGATCGTCTGGCTGGCTTACTTCGTAATATTGGACTAACAAAACACTTTGCTCCCTTAATTGTGGTAGTTGCCCATGGCTCGAGTAGTGTTAATAATCCACACTTTGCCGCTTATGATTGCGGTGCTTGCTCTGGAAAACCAGGCGCACCCAATGCTCGCGCCTTTGCCTGGATGGCTAATCATGATTCGGTTCGTGCTATTTTGCGTGAACGCAACATCGATATTCCAGACGAGACGCGTTTTATAGCTGCCTTACATAATACCAGTCGTGATGAAATCACTTATTTTGACCCCCATTTACTTGAGCAAAACCCAGTTCCCGGCTTGATCGCTTTTCAGGAGGCCATGGGCAAAGCACTCCAATGCAATGCGAGTGAACGCAATCGCTGGTTTGAACTGGCTCCGCAAGGTCAAAGTAATGAAATTGCCCATGCGCACGTTAAGGAACGCTCAACATCAATCTTCGAGCCCAGACCGGAATATAATCACTCCAATAATCTTTACGCGATTGTTGGCAGACGTCAATTGACGCGCGATTTATTCATGGATCGTCGCGCATTTCTTCACTCCTACGACCCTCAAACCGACGCTCAGGGTGATATTATGGTCAGAATTTTATCCGCTGTTATTCCTGTCTGTGGCGGTATTAATCTGGAATATTTGTTTTCGCGTATCGATAATTCAGTCTATGGCGCAGGCACTAAACTCCCACACAACGTCATCGGCTTACTGGGCGTTGCCAATGGTGTCGAAGGCGACTTACGCACCGGATTACCCCAACAAATGATCGAAGTACATCAACCTGCCCGCTTACTCATTGTCGTAGAACAATCTTGCGATATCATGAACAAAACAATCAACAAACTGGGCGCACTGAAAGAGTGGCTCGATAACGAATGGGTAAGAGTTGTCGCCTGCCATCCTGAGAGTCATGCTTTTTTTCTATATTCTGCAAAAGGCTGGGAAGCAATCAAACTTCCTGAAAACAGAGCAGTTCCTACTTCAGATAACTCAGCTGACATTATTGTGGGTCAAACTCAAACAATACCCGTACATCAATTTATTCGGAGTCACGCATGAACGGATTAATTTTAACCAGCTTAGGATTGCCTTTACTGGGCTTTTTATTAATTTTTTTATCCGACACAAATGAGCAGAAAATTGCAACCATCAGTTTCTGGTGCAGCCATGCCATGGGGCTCAGCATTATGGCTTTATTGGTCCTCTGGACTGTAGCCGGTTTCCCAAATCATGAATACCAATGGTTAACGCTTTATGAAACTGATGACTATAGCTTTCCGCTATTATTTTATCTGGACCGAGTGGGAGCAGCATTTTTATTTTGCACCTGGGCTATTTTTTCAATCATCGTCAAATATTGTCGCGTCTATTTACATCGAGAAAGCGGTTATAAACGTTTTTTTCTAACTATTTTTAGTTTCGTGTTCGGACTGAATCTGGTCATTTTGTCTGGCTCTATAGACATACTCTTTGCCGGCTGGGAAATAGTTGGCATCGCTTCGTTTTTGTTAATTGCATTCTACCGGCACAGGATTCAACCCGTGCGAAATTCTTTAAGAGCCTATACCATTTATAGATTCTGCGATATCGGCTTGTTGTTGGGTAGTTGGATGAGCCATATGTTATTTCACGAAAGCCAACATTTTAGTCAATTAACTAATTTATTCAATAACCCAGCCATGCCACCGGCAGGCTATGGTTCGTTATGGCTGGTTTCAACATTAATATTAATTGCCGCCTCTGGTAAATCTGCACAATTTCCTTTTTGTTTTTGGCTACCCAGAGCAATGGAAGGGCCAACACCTTCCAGCGCTATTTTTTATGGCGCGTTATCCGTTCATTTGGGCGTTTTTTTACTACTAAGGACAACACCTATTTGGTCTTATCATTATTTGACTCGACTTAGCGTCTTTAACATCGGCTTATTGACAGTCATTATCGCCAGTATTTCTGAAAAAACCCAATCCAATATCAAAGGTAAAATTGCTTATGCGTCAATAACGCAGGTGGGATTTATGTTTATGGAGTTGGCGCTAGGACTGGAAGCACTGGTACTTGTACACTTTATGGGGAACGCCTTTTTACGTTGTTATCAATTATTGGTTTCACCTTCAATTGTAGTGCATCTATTAAGAGTTGAGGGAGCGACAAATGCCGGCTTCGACATTCAGAACACGACAAGATTTCAGTTTCTGCCTGCCTCTTTGAGAAGCATACTTCCAGAAGTGATTTATAACACGCTTTATGTGTTTTCGCTGCAGGAAGGCAATTTAGAGCTGTTAGTACGATCAATCCTTTGGACGCCATTAAAGCGCGTTGGTGCCATCATCAACAATACAAACCTTTGGCTTAAACTTGCTTTTAGTTTTGGTAGCTTTGCTGTGGTTGGGCTTATTATTATGGTATCAGGATCAACAACTAAATATTTAGCGCTCCCTGTATCCATTTTTATGGTATTGGCGTCACTCAGTGCTTTCAGCCAAAAGCACAGTCCCTATAGTGTCTGGAATGCAATCGGACTCAGCTCGAGTTTAGCAGGCTTGGCTATTTGGTTTTTAAATCCGGCCGCATTGTTCGACGTCGTGATTTTTGCCAGCGGTATTATCCCTGCATGGGCCTTAGGAATGATAGTCTTGGCTAAACTACTAAAAAATGAAAACTTTGCTGAATCCCCGTTCACTTATCGGGCATTTTCAGAAACTCAACCCAAACTGTCGTTACTATTATTTTTAAGTTTCTTGGGCTTGGTGGGCTTTCCCATATCACCCGCGTTCCTTGGCGAGGATTTATTACTTTCTCACGCAAGCAGTCACGACCCTTGGTTTGCACTGCCTATTACCATTGCTTTTGTCATTAATGGGATTGCAGCCGCACGAGTCTTTCAAAGATTATGCATGGGAACACCCAATGAACTTAATACCTCAGAAGAGGACGCTATCGCTGAAATTTCGTAATAAGCAGATATTATTCAGGTCATTGAAGTCCAGCTTTTATAGTGCTTTGCCTGCTATTGAGCGATCTTTAAATCGACCGTATTTCCTCGGGATTCGACCATTTCAAATCAGCCCATATTGATGGGTACTAAGTAATCTCTTGGCAATAGCGCTTTAGATAGCATCTTGCCAACGGATGCTCAATGAAACAATCAGTTGTATCTATTTGTAGATATGATCAACCGTATGTTTTTTTTGATGCATGTAAATCATTTAAATTCTGCAAGCGTTCCGGAGTGCCTATATCCATCCAAAAGCCGGTAAATTTTTGCCCAGAGACTCGTTTACTTACAATGGCTTGACGTAATAAATGCCCTAATTTTCTGCTTCCAGGTGGCGTATTGCAAAACAGTTCAGGGCGATATAAGCCAATACCACTAAAGGTCAGTTTTTCTGTTCCGTTTTCGATAACCCTACCAGTCATATCCAAAACAAAATCACCCTGAGGATGATGCTCTGGATTATCAACCATTACTATATGAGCCAAATCAACTGTTACGTTTTTGAGCTCGGCAAATGGGAAATTGGTAGCAATGTCGCCATTAACTACTAAAAATACCTTACTACCCAACAACGGTAAGGCATTTATAATGCCGCCAGCCGTTTCCAAGCCCTTTTCACCTTCTGGCGAATAACTAATACTTGCGCCATAGCGCCGACCATCACCCAGGTAATCTTCAATTTGAAGACCAAGGTGAGCATGATTAATAATTATTTCGCTAAAACCCGCCGAGACTAATTGAGCAATAGTATGTTCAATAATGGTTTTTCCCGCAACTGGAAGTAAGGGTTTGGGCGTATGATCAGTCAAGGGACGCATTCTTTCGCCTCGCCCGGCTGCTAAAATCATTGCTTTCATGCGTTTATCACTTCCTTGAATTTACCCTCTTGAAATAGCTGCGGACAACATTTATTCAGCTCAGGTAAAATCTGATTTCGTAAAAAAACACCAAAATCCTCAAATTCAGGGTAGTTTTCACAAATAGTCATTACGTAACCCAGTGTACGAGGTATATCGTTAAGATAGTTAGACTTGCCATCTCTTAAATGCAATCTGGAAAAAATACCAATCGCTTTAAGATGCCGCTGCATTCCCATCAGGTCAAACCAACGCTTAAAACAGGTTGGACTACAGTCTATGACCTGCGCATGCAAAAGTTTTTCATAATAATCAATCATCCACTGTTCAACTTGACCGTTAGGCCAAGCGATATAACAATCCCGTAATAACGACACTAGATCATAGGTGATTGGGCCAACTACAGCATCCTGAAAATCAATAACACCCGGTGAATCCTCATTTGTTAACATTAGATTTCGTGAATGATAATCTCGATGCACACAAGCAACAGGCTGTTCTAATGCTGATGTAACAAGAATGCTACACACTGAATTCCACTGAGAAGAAGATATCTCAATATCCAGCAATTGATTTAAGAACCAGTCTTCAAAAATACCCAATTCTCGTTGCAAAAGTGCTTCGTTATAAATAGGTAAATCGGAGTTTTTTAATGCTGAACAGGTGTGCATTTTAAATAAGGTTTTGAAAGCATTTTCATAAAACTCAGGCGCGTTATCTTCATTGAGTTGATCATAAAAACATTGCGAGCCAAAATCCTCAAGCAACAAAAAACCATCTTTACTATTTTGTTGAAAAATTGTGGGCACATTAATGAACGAACGCGATAGCAACTGTGCAACTTTTATAAAAGGCTCAATATTTTCTTTTTCCGGCGGGGCATCCATGACAATATAGTGCCCATCTGTCGTCTGGATCCTAAAATAACGACGAAAACTGGCATCGCTTGATGCAAGTTCGCAAGAACCAATGGCGAGTAATAGATCATTCTCAAGCCAATCAAGCATGGATATTGTTCTTAAGTCGTCGTGCATCATGATTTTTGAGTTAGATAGTTATAAAGCTGAGGTGAATTGAGGTAAAATGGACTACAAGCATTTTATTCGATTTACGATCCTTTACGCTACTAAACTTAAACAACATCTATGCTTCGCCGTTTATTCTTGGTTTTTTTACCCTCATTTACAGCATCTACAAGCTTTGCAAATGAAGCATCGTGGAATTGCGAGCAAAATAAAGATACAAAAGAATGGGTTTGTGTGGGCGATGCAAAGCCTAAAGCACTTCCAAAAGACGTTTCCACACAAGTGGAGCCCAGTAAGAGTATACAACCCGTAATTGTCGAGCCTGCTCAAATAAAACAACCTGTACAAATTACTAAACCCACAATCCCCGCAGCTATTGAAAAAATTCAACCCGTTTTACCGAAACCGGCTCCTATGCCACCTGCAGTTGTTGCTAAACCGACTGAAATCATAAAACCAAGTAGCCCCGAATTGGTTCAAACTAATCTACCCGCTAACACTGAAGCCTTAAAAAGCACACAACCGACAATTCCAGAACTTCCCAAGCCAATTGACGATGGGACAGTTACCCAACCAGGTTGGAACTGTGGCGCACAGAAAGGTGATGAAGCTTGGAATTGCCAGTTAGTTGGAGCCGACCCCAAAGGCAAAGCCGCAACTGTAAATACTAATGAATCAACCATGCGGATTCTAAATCCAGCGTTTGATCATCAGCAGGAGCAAATTTTCGGCACACTCACATCGCAACTGCCTTATGACCCTTGGGGGAAATGTGATGCCGAACCCAGCAGTACACCACAAGCTTTCATCCCCGGAGCAGATAAAAGAGAAATCTCACCGATGGATTTAAAATCTGATTATGCAGAAGTTTTTGAAAATGAAGTCGGCAGTTATTCCGGCAATGTCAAAATGTCTCGTGCAGATCAGAAATCCACATCAAAAACGGCCAATTACAATAGCTTATCAGATGTTCTTGATCTTCATGGTGACGTATACTACAGCGAAGATGAGCTTGCTTTACACAGCAATACTGCCTCACTCAATTTAGAATCTGACCAAGCCAAACTAAGAGATGTTCAGTTTATATCTGCGAGCACCCCTCTAAGAGGTAGAGCTAAAACAGTTTATAGAGAAAGTAAAACTCTTTCACATTATCAAGAAGTTGCTTACACCAGTTGCCGTCCTGGCAATCAAGACTGGGTTGTTCATACATCCGAATTGAAGATGGATAAAACTTCCGGGAAAGGCACGGCAAAAAATGCATGGCTGGAATTTAAAGGCGCACCCGTACTTTATTCACCTTATCTTAGCTTTCCTATTGATAACCGTCGTCTTTCCGGTTTTATGGCGCCCTCCTTTGGAAGCACTAAAT
This sequence comes from Methylococcales bacterium, assembly GCA_026399095.1. Classification (GTDB taxonomy): domain Bacteria; phylum Pseudomonadota; class Gammaproteobacteria; order Methylococcales; family Methylomonadaceae; genus Methylobacter_C. The sequence continues at coordinate 24,309 of JAPLRP010000010.1, forward strand.
ACAGTGGTTTTCGCTTGGCCGCTCCTTACTACTGGAATATTGCCCCTAATTATGATGCCACGTTAATTCCCCGGGAACTTTCAAAAAGAGGACCCTTATTCGCCAGCAAATTCAGGTATTTAACTGAGCAATCAAAAGGCCGCTTAGGCTTAGAGTTTATGCCTAATGATAGCCAAACCAATACGACTCGCTACTTAGGGTCGCTTAAAACGACGTCAGCAATTTCTAATAGTATTACTGCAAATACTGACTTGAATTATGTTTCAGATAAAACCTACTTTGCTGAATTAGGGAATGCGTTAAGCTTTTCTAATTTCAATTACCTTAAGAGTTCTGCAAATATTAATTATGCAAGAGAAGGTGTTAACCTAAGTGGTCAGTTTGTAAATTATCAATCTATTAATACAACTACAAACTCGGTAACTTCGCCTCAACCTTATCGGATACTACCTCAAATAAACTTAAATCTGGATCATGCATTCAGTTTTATGCCTCTGAACACAGCGATGGAAAATGAATATGTTTATTTCCAGGGCTCATACAGATCAGGCGCTAATGGGACAAGAAATTATCTTGCAAACGGCCAGCGGTTTAATACCAAGCCTTCCATCAGTATTCCTTTGCAAACAGCAAGCTCCTTTGTTATCCCTAAGCTTTCTTTACAGCATACCAATTATGCGCTAAATAATTTAGAAATAGGTGCTCCCAACTCTCAATCCAGAACATTGCCTATTTTTTCAGCAGATAGCGGCTTAAATTTTGAGCGAGGACTTAATATTGGCAATACTGGATACTTACATACCTTGGAACCAAGATTATTTTATTTATACGTTCCTTATACCAACCAACAAAATATCCCGGTGTTCGACACGGCCCTGTATGACTTTAACTATGATTCCATGTTTAGAGAAAACAGTTTTAGTGGAACTGACCGTGTACAAGAAGCCAACCAAATAACAACAGCAATTACGTCACGACTCATTGATGATAAAACGGGCTTAGAAAGAATAAAACTAAACTTCGGTGAAATTTTTTATTTTAGCGACAGAAATGTCACGTTGGGCTATAACTATGGAATTCAAAATATTCAAGGTAGCTATAAACAAAGTAATAGCTATTCTAACTTGGTTACTGAGCTATCAAGTCAACTAACACAGGAATTTTCGCTTACCTCAGGCTTACAATGGAATCCTCAGCAATATACAGTTCAACGAACCAATACAGGATTACTACCAGTTAACGTTAACACCGGGCTCCAAAGAATTAACGCCGGACTTCATTATGCCAATAAAGCGAATCAAATCCTCAATATCGGTTATACCTACAGAAACAACCCACTTATAAATTGTAGCAACTTAAACATGGCTTATTGTAGCAATATTACCGAAACGGATGCCTCATTTCGTTATCCTGTTTATGATAACTGGAATTTAATGAGCCGCTTGCAATACTCTTTGTTATATAAAACAACTCAAGATGCATTTTTTGGTATTGAAAAAGAAAATTGTTGTTGGCGTTTTCGCATAGCCTTACGGCATTATATTAATAATATTTCCAATGGAAATACTCTCACATATAACCAAACTACCATTAATAATCCCACGGGCACAGCCCAAAACGGTATATTTTTCGAGATAGAACTCAAAGGAATGTCAGCCATTGGAGACGATATGGATACCTTCTTGCAAAAAGAAATTTATGGCTATCAAGGCAATCAAAATGATTAATAAAAACACATTAAAAATAGCCATTTTTTTTCTATTTACTTTTAATATGTTAATAAGTAACTATTCAGTTTTTGCTGAAACTCTTGGAAAAATCGCTGCTGTTGTTGAAGATGACGTTATTCTTGAGCAGGAACTTAACCAAGAAGTAGCAACTATTTCACAAAGAATACAAGCCAGTAAAACCCAGATGCCGCCTGAATATGTTTTACGTAAACAAGTATTGGAAAAGCTCGTCATCGATAAACTTCAACGCCAATTAGCAGAAAAAGCTGGCATTAACGTCACAGAAGAAATGCTTAATAACTCAGCAGCAGATATTGCTCAAAGAAACAATATGTCGCTTCAGCAATTTAGAGAAGAATTGCAGCACCAAGGCATCTCTTATAAAAGTTTTTTAGATAATATGCGCAATGAAATTATCATTAATCAATTGCGTGGAAGAGAAATTGGTGGCCGTATTAAAGTGACTGACAGAGAAGTTGATCACTACATGGAAACCCAAGGCCAAATTAGCAATGACACAGCCGTTCAATATCATTTAGGACACATACTGATTGCCGTTAAAGAAGCGGCATCAGCCACCGAAATCCAAAAAGCGCAAAACAAAGCGGATAAGCTAGTCAATAACCTGCGAGCAGGTCAAGATTTTACACAAGCAGCAATTAGCGAATCAGAAGATGATAATGCCTTAAAAGGTGGTGACCTTGGCTGGAGGACAATCAATGATATACCTACTTTATTTACTGATAAAGTCAGTAAAATGAGACTCAATGAAGTCTCGGATCCCATTAGAAGCCCAAGCGGATTCCATATTATCAAAATGTTGGACATTAAAGGTCTTAATAGTGATCATATGATTACTAAAACCAAGGTTCGCCATATTTTAGTAAAAACTAATGAATTGATTGATGACGATGAGGCCAAGAAACGCTTATTAGCATTAAAGGCTCGTATCATCGATGGCGATGATTTTGCATCCTTGGCACGCGCTCATTCTGATGATAAAGGTTCAGCTATAAAAGGGGGCTCTCTTGATTGGGTTGGTCCTGACGATTTGGTTAAGCCATTTGAAGAAGCCATGGGTAAATTGGAAATCAATCAGATCAGTGAGCCCGTTCAAACACAGTTTGGCTGGCATTTGATTCAGGTTCTTGATCGAAAAAACAAAGACGATAGCCTTGAACATAAAAGAAACAATGTTCGAGACGCCATTCGAAAACGTAAAATTGAAGAAGAGACGGAGCTTTGGATGCGTCGACTGCGAGATGAAGCTTACGTAGAAATTTACCCTTAACATTGAAAATAGCAGTTTTACCTTTTACTCGCTCCACTTTAAAACGGAATGAAGCATGAGTTTATGCAGAGCTCTTTTGAATGTTTGGGTAACATCAGTACCAATTTTAAAGAACTTATGACTAACCACTTAAGCAAAGAAATCTCGCTAAAAAATCAATTACAACAAATTCTAACTAAACAGAATTTAGAAGAAGAACGTATGCTTATTCGTTCTTTAACTGCTGAATTGTCTATTGATAATTTAACCTGTGCAGCAGCCTTGGTATTTTTAAATCAAAACAATCAAAACAATGAAAACAGACCGGTCAATTCATCTTTTACCATTCCAAAGTCACAAGCACAACTACCAATAACTAACAGAGCCTTAGGTATTAAAATGCTTCGTTACCGGCTTGATGTGGGGAGCCACCACCAGATCAATGTGGAAATGATTAAAAAGGTTTTAATCGAAGAATCTGGCGTCGACAAAAACAACATCAGCAACATTAACATTCAAAGCTTATATACACTGCTTGAACTTCCCGATGAAATGCCACCTGATATATTCCAGCATTTAAAATCAGTTGAGATTAATCAACATAAACTGGAAATTAGGCGAGTAAAAGCACGCAACAATAAAAAACGTGGCAACAATCACTTACGCCGCACCCACAAGCGTGACAGCACTCTAAGCAGTACGCTCTCAGACCCGATCAAACCAACATGATAGTTGACTGATAACTTAAAGCTTTTTGGAAATGACAAACACATCATCTTCTTTACCAATACTAGGCTGGCGCGAATGGGTAGGATTACCTGAACTTAACATCGCCCAGATTAAAGCTAAAGTTGACACTGGCGCACGCTCGTCGGCTTTACATGCCTTTGCAATTGATCCCTATAGAAAAGGCGGACAGCGCTGGGTCATGTTCGCTATTCATCCGCTACAAACACATACAGATCTTATTATTGAATGCCATACACCTATTAAAGATCGACGCCTGGTGTCAGATTCTGGCGGCCACAAACAACGCCGCTATGTAATAGAAACTCAGATAATTTTGGGTCAATCCGTTATTACAGCAGAAATGACGCTGACTAATAGAGATAGCATGCTATTCAGAATGCTACTGGGGCGCACTACGATGAATAGCCGTTTTGTTATCGATCCAAATGCCTCATATTTACAGGGAAAGCCTCATCCTACCTTAAATACGTCAACTTAAGTTGATGCTTAAAACACCAGGCAAAATTAACACTGATTATCCTACGATTTTACTTTTCCTTTTAAAACAATTTTACTAATAGCCGGAAGAACGATGAAGGTGCAAACCATAATCCAGAAAATACCCATGGTAATAATCAAGCCCATACTCGCAATACCCTGATGAGATGAAAAAGCCAAACCACCAAAACTAGAAGCAGTAGTTAAGGCTCCGTAAAACATAGCTCTAGCAGTACTTGATTGGTATATGTTTTGGTTTTCAGAGAGTGAGTGATGCAATTTTTCTACCATGTGTATTCCATTATCAACACCTAACCCTAATAGTAAGGGCAAGGCGATAATGTTGGCATAATTAATGGGTGTATTAGTCAATACAGTACTAGCCATTGTAAATAATCCGGCAAGAATCAATGGTGTCATTACCAATAATGTATCGGTAATATTTCGACGTATGCCGTATAAAAGTAACGCAATAATTATTAAAGCGATAGTAATTGCCTTTTGAAAAGAATGCACCACTTCCTTCATTGACTCCCAATAAATAATTGGCAAGTCTGTTGTTTCTGGTGCAACAGATTGAACATCAGAGATAAACTGCTCCAAATTAGTCAAATCGTTTAAGTCTTTTCTAGGAAATATCTGGATACGGTAACTTCCATCCTTACTAAGCCATCGACCCTTGAAATCAGTCGGCAAATCGTTCAAAGAGAATTCACCTGCGTTTAAACTGACTAAAAGTTCGTTCATAGTGCTCGGCAAAGTACCCAGCAAGGCTGTTTGTATTTTCTCAATAAACATTCGACGACTGGGTTGTTGCCGAGTATCAAGCTCTATCAATATATCTTGCAACTCTTCTCTAAAGCCTTTTAATGCAGAAATATCGTGAGCATCCGTTTTAGCAGGTAAAATCGTATTTATAGTTTTTATTAGCCGTTTAATGCTGGGAATAGGATCGTTGTCGACCTTTAGCGCAGGGAAATACTGTGTTTGTGAGCCCAGTAACAAGGCCATTTCTTCAATGATCGCTAACTTTTCTTCTTGTTCAGTGGGTTCAAAGTCAAAAAGGCTCACTGTTTTATCTACCGAAGTCAATACCGAAAGCTTTTGCTGCATAGCCTTGGCTTGTTGCTCGCCAGTAGCCAATACCGTTAAAGTCATCGGAGTGGTGTCTGGATCTCTATTCAAATCTTTAAAGGCAATGACCGATTCCGTGTTGGGATCACGGAGATTTATTGGATTAAAATCAATTTTTACCTTAAAAACCAACACAACAGAAATCACAGCAATCAGGATGGTGAATAATGAAATTGGTTTGGCGAAATGAAGCGTATATGTCGCCATTTTTTCTGCCAAGGTTGACAATAAAGGATGCGTAGATTGTCGCTCATATTTTTCCGGTACCGGAATAAATCGTATCAATGCAGGTAAAACCGTTAAGGTGACTAAAAGACAAATAAACAAACTGGTACCCGCCAACAAGCCCAATTCTGATACACCTTTGTAATCAGTAGGAACAAAGGCATAGAGACCAATAGCTGTAGTACCTGCACACAATATTAAAGAAGGACTGGTTGAGATTAACGTGCTGTGCAGAGCTCTGGCTTTATTAACATGATGACGTAAATTGTCCTGGTAACGTAAACAAAAATGTATGGCATATTCAACACCCAAGCCAATGTTGGACACCGCAAAGGCAACCGAAATTAAATTAAGCTCTTTGACGGAAACAGCCGCAAAAGCCCCACAAAAAACCATACCTAAAGCTAAAGAAATTAGAGTTGCCAACGTCAGTAAAACAGAACGGTAAGCAATTAATAAGATAAATAAAACGACCACTATTGAGAAAATACTGGCGTTAAATGTTCCATTACTCATCCCCACTAACTCATCATCTTCCAAACCCACTTCACCTGTAATCCATACTTTAACTTCAGGCACATCTGGTTGCTGAACTTCGGCAATGGCTTTGCGTATTGCATTAATTGAATTTTCAGCTGGGCGAATTTGTGTGTAATCAAACTTGGGCGATACACTAATAAAACCTTTATCGACACTATTGTCACTTAACTTTTTTTCAGCAATTAACTCTTCCCATGACAATAAGTTATTTTCACCATTCATACTCTTGTGTAGAGAAAGTGAAACTTTATCAATCAAAGCCGGAAGGTCAACAGGTACAGCCTGATCTTTATTTGATGTATTTAAGGCATCATCAAATATTGAAAAAAAACCGCTTAGATTAGGTTCTTGAGAAATTCGGCCTATGAAAGATTGAGCTTGAGACAAATTGTTTGATAAGCTTTGTAATTGATCGCTACCCAGATAAAGCAATCCATTTTGATGAAAAAATTCGTTTTCACTGGGAATATAAACCGTTTGGAAATTGACTTTGTCAGCACTTAATAAGCGCCCCAAGCGCTTAGTTGCGGCTTTGGTTAATTCGGGCGTATTGGACTCAACAACTAACAAAATGGTGTGTAAATCTTGCGAAAATGCCTTTTCATAATTACGCAGATTTTTCTGAAAAGGCGCATTGGGCGCAACCATATCAGTCGTGTCAGTATCAATACTCAAATGGGTGATAGTATATTGCCATGCAAAATAAGTGAGCAAACTAACGATTAACAAAACCATCACTGGATTGTTGAGAGTCCAATTTCCCCAGCGAGAAAAAAGACTACGACTTATTATTTTAAACGACATTATTTTGATCCGATTACTCAAGTATTAATGAATGGTAAGAATATCCAAAGTATTTAGCATCTCACTTCGGGATTCGATAAGTTCTTGGTTCTGCTGAACAATAAAAAGCGCGGATATTTTTTCTAAATTAGCGGCTTTCATCCCGTCTTTTGGCCCCAGACAAAGTAAAGCAGTTGACCAAGCATCTGCAATAGTGGGGTTTTCATGAATGACAGTAACAGAAACCAATTCATGAGAAACCGGCCGCCCCGTGCGGGCATCAAGAATGTGGCTATAACGATGACCTTTATCATCAAAATAATGCCTGTATGTGCCTGAAGTCATAACCGCAATCGGAAGCTCCTTAGGCATATCAATAATTTTGTGCATAAGTTGCTCCCCAGGCAACGGCCGCTCAACCGCTATGCGCCATGCTTTCAAATCCGGCTTGTGTCCCCGAGTTTTTAGCTCACCACCTATCTCAACCAAATAATTGGTTATACCATTTTTCTCTAAAATATCACTTATACGCCCAACGCTATAGCCTTGTGCGATTGAGGACAAATCAACTTTTAGATCAACTTGTTTTTTACGAAGATGAGTTTCATCTACTACTTCCAGCTTTTCCATCCCAACTTGACTCAATGTTTTTATAATTAAAGGGTCGCCTGGAATGGTTAGCTTATCTGCCCGAAATCCCCACAATTCAAATAATGGCTTGATTGTTAAATCATAACAGCCATGACTGGCTTGATGAACAATCTGAGCTACACGAACCAAAGATACAATCTCGTTGCCAACTTCTTGGCTTTGAGTACTTTCATTGCTATTAAATAACTCAATGACTGAATCCGGTCTATAATTAGAAAGCGTTTTATCAATTATTTCAAATTGGCTTTTAATAGTGGCTTCAATAGCCTTATCGTTCACCGGTAAATCAGACCAATAACTGATATGATAAGTCGTACCCTGTGCAGGACCTTCAAACTTTTGAATCTTTGGCTCTGAACACCCCGTAATAATAGTCAGAAAAAATATTAGGCTGTAATAACTGCAATTCACAGGGCATTTTTTTTTGAAGAAATTTAACAGATTTCTCAGTTTATCTTGTGTATCAATCATAACGGCTCTTTCATCTGATTATCGCAACACCATTTTTTATCGTTAAATATTCCATAATCAAAGTTCAAGTTGTTGACTTACTTTAAAAACCAAAAAATTGGAACATTATAATCTCAAAAGTACATTGATTTATGTAAAATTAATCCTGTTAAACCATTAAAGTACACAATTATGATCCATAATCCTCAAGCCTATCCAAACAACCGCTTGTGACATTCTTTTTAGGCTAACGACATGACTGATTTATTAGGCAATAGACCTCTAAGGCAAATGATTCCTGCCATTCTTTTAACAGGTCTATTGATACTTAGTTTTATGGTAATCAGTGACCTTTTAATATCACTCATTTGGGCTGTTATTATAGCTTATATCATGTGGCCTCCCTATCAATGGCTAAAATTTAAGCTCAAAAATAAAGCAAATCTCAGCGCAGCACTTATGAGTATCATTATCGCAACGATAATTTCTTTGATCACCTTTTGGCTAATTACCCTATTGCAGGATGAATCCAAATCGGCCTATCAAAGTCTAGCGATTAACTTTAGTCAAGAACCTCATCAATTACCCAGTTTCATTATTAAAATACCTTGGCTAGGCGCTTATTTACAAGAATGCTTAGATCGACTCATCGATGACCGGACAGAATTAATCTCTCAACTTGGAGATTGGGCAAAACAATGGCTAGGAGGATTGGCAAAATTCATTGGAGATGTGGGTCAAAATGCTATTAAATTTGGCGTTATTTTAGTTACTGTATTTTTTTGTTTCCGTGACGGCAAAGAAATAATCCAACAATTACAACAAGGACTGGTCCAGTATCTTGGCAAATATCAGCATGTATATTTAAATGCCGCTGGTAATACTACACGCGCCGTTGTTTACGGATTGGTACTTGCAGCACTCGGACAAGGTCTGCTGGCAGGGGTTGGTTACAGCATTGCAGGCGTAAAAGCGCCAGTACTTTTTGGTGCGCTTACCGCATTATTGGCATTAATTCCAATGGGAGCCACCTTGGTTTGGCTTCCAACAGGTATCACACTGATTCTAATGGATCAGCTTTGGCCAGGACTGGGGCTTTTGCTTTGGGGATTTCTGGTGGTCAGTACGGTAGACAATGTTATTCGTCCGCTGGTAATCAGCGGTGCCAGTCGAGTACCTTTTCTGGTCGTGTTATTTGGCGTACTAGGAGGACTTAAGACATTCGGAGCAGTGGGGCTTTTCTTAGGACCTGTCATTCTAGCTGTCCTGCTATCTGTTTGGCAGTCCTGGTTAAAGCTTCAAAAAGAGGAGTACTCTCCAGAGCTTCGCAAACAACAAATCTGGCATGCCTTATCAATTAATCAAGTTATTAAATGCTTGGCTTCCAATCACGCTGAAGGATTAACTCAAATAATAGCCGCAGAGCGATTAATTCGTTATGGAACTAACCGACTTATCGAAAAAAAACCTCGCTCTGCTTTGAGTTTACTACTGACTCAGTTCAAAAGCTTTCTGATATTAGTTCTAATTTTAGCAGCAATTTTAGCGTCTGCCGTTGGCGATCTAAAAGATGGCATAGTAATTCTTGTCGTGGTCGTCATCAATGCCCTATTAGGATTTTATCAGGAGTTTAAAGCAGAAAAATCGCTGTTAGCTTTAAAAAAAATGCTCTCATTCCAAGCAAAAGTTCGCCGGAATGGCATCACTCTTGAAATACCTGCCGATCAATTGGTACCTGGTGACATTGTCATTCTTGAGGCGGGTTGTAAAATACCTGCTGATGGTCGTGTCATCATGGCTCATACACTCGAAGTTGATGAATCATCTCTAACCGGTGAATCAATTCCTGTTACGAAACATACTGATACAATTGAGAATAACTTAATCACTCTTGCCGAACGCAGCAATATGCTTTACATGAATAACACCATTACCCGAGGTCGATCAGAAATAATAGTCACCTCTACCGGCATGGATACTGAAATTGGTAAACTAGCTTATCTATTGACACAAACAGAAGATGGAACTACGCCATTGAAAGTTCAACTCGACAGCTTGGGTAAACGCATGGTGGCTTGCACTTTAGGGATCATCATTATTTTATTTGTCGCTGCCTTGTGGCGGGGAGAGCCCTTAATACAAACCGTTTTCACAGCTATTGCGCTGGCCGTAGCCGCTATCCCCGAAGGCTTGCCGGCTGTCGTTACGGTTACCTTGGCACTTGGAATGCATCGCATGGCTCGCCAACAAGCTATAATTAAACGCCTGTCTGCTGTAGAAACACTAGGGTGTACTACTGTTATCTGCACAGACAAAACAGGCACACTGACTGTTAACCAAATGACTGCAAGGTCGATTTATTACAATGATCAAAATTATACTGTCAGTGGAGAAGGCTATAACCTTGCAGGAGAAATTGTGCCAGGTAATTCACCCAATAATCTATCTGACCTAATGTTAGCGTTGGCGCTTTGTAATAACAGTCATTTACAAGACAATCAATTACTGGGTGACCCTATGGAATGTGCCCTATTGGTGCTTGCGGCCAAAGCTGGCATTATACAAAAGCAAGCAAAAAGCCAATTACCTCGAATCGCTGAAATTCCTTTTGATGCTGAACATAAATTTATGGCTACCTTTCATAGACAAGGCGATACCATAAAAATATTCATTAAAGGTGCCCCTGAAATATTACTAAAATTAAGTCAATCACTTGTTGATAAAAATCAAAACCTACTGCCTTTTCACGAAAAAGAGCTCCTGGTACAAAACGACATCATGGCCAGCAGTGGTTTACGTGTTCTGGGCGTCGCTGTTACTTCAGTGCCTGCCAACACAATTGAGCTTGATGGTGATCTATTTCAATATATCAAAGGACTTACCTTTATTGCCTTAGTGGGGCTAATGGATCCACCAAGAGCTGAAGCACGCGAAGCAATTAAACTTTGCCAACAAGCCGGCATTGCCGTCAAAATGATCACCGGTGACCAAAAAGTGACCGCGATTGCAATAGGTAAAGAGCTCGGCTTGTCAGGTGAGGTCATTGACGGTGAAGAATTGGCAGGTCTTGATGATAAATCTCTGGCTATCTGCATTAACACCATCGGTATATTCGCACGCACCGCGCCGGAACAAAAAGTAAGAATAATCCAAGCGTTAAAAGCAGATGGACACATCGTTGCAATGACCGGGGACGGGGTTAATGATGCACCAGCTCTTAAAATTGCTGACATAGGTATTGCAATGGGCATCACTGGAACCGATGTAGCAAAGGAAGCAGCAACAATGATACTAACGGATGATAATTTCGCTACAATAGTGAAAGCTATTAAAGAAGGGCGTGGCATTTACGAAAATATGATTAAATTTGTCCGCTTTCAACTTTCAACCAACATCGGTGCTATTCTAAGTGTGGCTTTTGCCCCGCTAATGGGCGTACCTATTCCTTTTAATGCCATTCAATTATTATGGATTAATATAATTATGGATGGCCCACCTGCGATGTCTCTGGGCGTTGATCCATCACGGATGAACTGTATGGAAGAACCGCCTCGTGAACCCAAAGCCCGAATACTATCATTGAGTCGGCTTGGCAATCTCTTTTGCTATGGCATCACAATGGCAATTGGTACGTTAGGCATTTTATTTTATGACTTAAAAACCAACTCCTCCCAGCATGCCACCTCTATGGCTTTTACTAGCTTTGTATTGTTTCAACTATTTAATGTGTTTAATGCCCGCTCTGAAAAATACAGTACTTTTAACCGCTATTTTTTCGCCAACAAAATGCTCTGGCTAGCTATTATCTCGATGATCTTATTACAAATACTGGTTATTAACTGGCCACCGGCCCAAACTATTTTTAATACGACTGCCTTGACACAACTGGATTGGTTAATTGCAGTCGCAGTCGCATCATCTATTCTTGTTCTTGAAGAACTGCGAAAATTATTACGCCAACTAGTATCTTAAAAAAATATGCACCTAACTAACTTGTTAAAAATACACTTCAAATATGAATAATCTTTTTCTGATAATTGTCGCTTTTCTATTGGTTGCGTTAAATGGTTTTTTTGTAGCGGCAGAATTTAGCCTAGTTAAATTACGGCAGACCCGCATACGTCAGATAGCCAAAACAAAAGGTTGGCGTGGAGTTATTCTTTCAAAAGTACACTCAAAGCTTGATGCCTATTTATCCGCTTGCCAACTGGGCATTACACTTGCTTCATTAGGCCTAGGCTGGGTTGGTGAACCGGCATTCGCAAAGATTCTGGAGCCCCTATTTTTTAGATTGGAAATCACGGCACCAGAACTGATTCATGGTATATCGTTTACTTTTGCTTTTTCGATTATCTCGTTTTTACATATTGTTGTGGGTGAACTAGCACCTAAATCAATGGCTATTCGAAATCCTGAAAGAATTGGTTTATGGTGCGCAGGGCCAATTTATGGCTTTTATTGGTTAATGTATCCAGCCATCTGGTTACTTAACTCAAGTGCAAACTTAATACTACGGCTTTTTGGGTTAGGCAATGTGCATGGACAAGATGCTAACTATTCGGCTGACGAACTTAAACTTATTTTACGCGGTAACGGTCAAGACGATCGATTTACCCGTGATGAATGGAACATTCTGGCCAAAACACTAGACTTCAGCACACTGGAAGTATCTGATCTAATGCGCCCCATCCATGAGATGGTTGCGTTACACTGCAGCAAATCTTGGCAGGTAAATCTTAAAACCGTTTATGAAAAACGCTTTAGCCGATATCCCTATTTCGACACAAATGGTATTGATATACTGGGAGTCATCCATTTAAAGGACCTGTTTTTTGCCCAGCAGGAAGGTAAACAAATTACTGACTTTCATCAATACTTGCGACCTATTCAATACTTCTCACCGGACACACCCGCGCTGGAATTATTTCGTTACTTTCGTATGGGAGCCGCTCATTTTGCAATCATTGGACAGAAAGGACAAAAAGGACAAGGCTTCATTACTTTAGATAATTTATTAAGTGCCATGGTCGGCGAGATTCGCGACGAGTTTCGTCAAAATAATAATGACTGGAATAGACTTGATGATGGCTCTCTAATTGTTAAAGGCAGCCTGCCTATCTTCTCACTAGAGCGCATCTTAGGTATCGATATTGAAAATGAAGAACTCGAACTTGAAGATGAAGTATCCATCGGGGGTCTAATTATGTCTAAGCTTCAGGATATTCCTGTAGAAGGGCAAAAAATAGAATTTAATCAATTTAATATCATCATCAGAAAAATGAATGGCCCACGAACTGTTTTTGTTGAAATTCATCCCAACAAAACTAACGACCTTTAAATTTGCTTAACAAACTATCCTTTTTAAGGTACCTGAAGGATAAAACAGCAGTAGAAAGACTATCTCCCCCCACGTTATTGTTCGAGGACTAAGGCTAATTAATGACAAAAAATGAACCATCACCAATAAATCATCGGTGATGGTTAATTTTTAATGATTCCGATAAAAAAACCTTTAATGCTCTAAAATGTAACGGCAATAAAAGGGTCAGTCTATTTTGCCAAATCAGGACTAATCCAGCCCTGCTTAGAGAAGTATTTAGCAAGTTCCGTTGTAATTTTATCCGCCATATCCTCTGCCTGATGAGCGGAAGCTGATTTATAAATGTTAGCTGCACCCTTTGCAGCATTAACTCCAACTGTCGCAGCAGTTCCCGCACCGGCGGCTGCTCCAACGGGCCCCAAGACTACAGCACCAGGTTTTTCACCACTATCAGCATGAGCGTCAAAACCGATTAACTCTTTATTTCCTAAAGATGAGGGAGCCAATACACTTACGGTGGCATCCAATGAAGATTGTCCAGCCCCAAAACCTATCACATTTCTACGAATACTATTGCCTTCATCAATATTAGTAATCTGACCTGTAATCCCAATTGTTCCAGGAGTTAGTGACAAGCTTTCATCGGCACGCTTAGGATTTAACCCCAAAGCAGCTATTTTCTTCATCAATTCTGCTGCAAGAGCATCTGCCACTTCTTTGCTCAGCTGTGTTTTTGCTGTTGTATCACTCTCACTTTCAATGGTTCTTTTTAACCTGGAAATAGGACTTGAACTTTGCTGGACTGCTTGCAAATTGACTGGAAAATTATAAATCAATACCGTACTTGGCTTAGATAAACCAGAGGCGACATCCTCGTAGGTTGTCTTAACATTATTTTTAGCACAACTTACAACTAATAAACATACCAACCCGGTTGTTGTTATTTTTAAAGCATTCTTTAAGCGCATAACTATTCCTAATTTAAAAATTGTTGAACCAAAATATAAAGATGTGACGAAAATGATACGTTTATCGTAAAAATCGCCCACCACTAATATCAATCAAAGCACCGTTAATATGTGATGACATATCACTGGCAAGAAAAAGCACAGAGCTTGCCACTTCTTCCGCATAAGTGTTTCGACCTAATGGGGTCTGTTTACGATAATTTTCCATCATCTCTTCTGTCGAATGAATTTCGTGATGTTGGGTTTCGACTGTTCCAGGCATCACTGAATTAGTGCGTACTTGCGGCGCCAATTCTTTAGCTAAGGTATGCGTAAAGACCATGAGACCGCCTTTTGCAGCAGCATAAGAACCACCCCCATTAGCACCACCCGTTTGTACTGAAAGAGACAAGATATTAATAATTCGACCACTTCCTGTTGCCCGCAAATGAGGAATCGCTCGCTTGGTTAACAAAAAAGCACTGGTCAAATTAAGATCGAGTGATTTATTCCAATTCGCCAGAGTACAATCCTCAATTCTGGCGCGCTTAACCAAACCGCCTCCATTATTTACCAAAATATCAAGACGACCTGCATTGGACACCAACTTATCTACAACAGCGTTGGCTTCATCCTCGTTAGTAAGATCGGCAGGCAATAATATAGACTTAATATTTTGGGACGCTAATTCATCCCGGAGTTGTTCAGCCCCTTGCTTACTGGAATGATAGTGTATACCAATAAAAGCTCCTGCCCGCCCTAATGCCAAGGCTACAGCACTTCCAATACCAACTCCCGCTCCGCTAACCAAGGCAACCTTGCCCGTTAGATTTAATGTTTGTTCTGGAAACATATAAATACCTTTCTCCGTATAATCTTAAAGGCTTTTTATTTTTTCCAGTACCTCTTCAGCATGACCCTCTGGTGTTACACCATAAATCACATCAACGAGAACTCCTTGCTTATTGATAATAAAAGTAGAGCGAAAAATAGCCATACTTTTAACGCCATTTTTTTCTCTTTCTCGCCACACACCGTAGCTTTCACAAAGTTCGCCAGTTGTATCAGCCAATAACTCTACTTTTAAGCCAAATTTGTTAATGAAATCAACATGACTTTCACAAGAATCCTTACTTACCCCAATAACAATCGTGTCATTTTCTCCAAACTTTTCAGCAAGTCGAGTAAAGTCATTGGCCTCTATTGTGCAGCCAGGCGTGTCATCTTTAGGATAAAAATATAAAACTATATTCTTTTTACCCAAAAAATCAGACGAACTAACTATCTCATTAAGTTGATTAGGCGAACTAAAAGAAGGGGCCAGTTGATTATTTTCTAACATAAAAAATCCTTAATAAAACTAACAACGCATTGAAAAAATAAAATCTTAAGATAATTATCAGACTATCCTAGTCGGCAAAAAAAATAAAGTACAGCCGATAAATATTATCAAGGTAACTATACCATGGAGACATTTAAGTTCTAGCGTAAATTTTAAGACCGTCATCAATCATTTTTGATTCAGATGCTTAAGCAAAATGCGCCTAACTTCTTCAATTGCCAAAGGATGTCCTTGAACAGAATGCCCTGACCTGACAATATATTCTGACTCGACATTATCAATGTGTGCGCTACTGTATTCAACCACACCATCATTACCTGTCTTAATATCTAAACCAGGCAAAACTGCAATGATGGAATTATCTATTACGCCGGGAGCCAAAGGACTTTCAACCAGCGCCTTCATCATTGGATTTCCGGGTGTCATACCATCAATACTGGTCGGTAATTTATCGTTTAATCCAGGAGGCATCTTCACCTGCCCAGACAATTGAGCAAACTTTGCCCCCCCACCTTTAACTAAATCAATGGGTAATGTCATTAAGCGTCTACTTAAATTACGCACCCAGTCCTTAGTAAGAAAACTGCCGCGATGTGGAGTAGAAATATAAATTACATGTTTCACGAAAGGCAGTGATTTAAAGAACAAAGCCTTGCTCATGTTGGCTTTTATCAATGGATCGACATCAAGTGACTCAAATGACTGATCACTAATAACTCGCCAGAACCTGTTCCCCGAATCAACAGCCATCAAATTTGTCAGCAATCCACCCTGACTATGTCCAATTATCACCATCTCACTCATCGCTGGATCTTTATGTTCAGGATCAAGTCGTTCAACCATTTTTGTTAAGGTTTCACGTAATATTGCTGCCGAACTAACAATGGGAGCGTTACTGGTATACTCGTAGAACCAAAACTGATAGCGTTTGCGTAGAACCGGATCGTTGCGTAAGGTATTAACCATCTCAGCCCAAGCAACTGGACTACTGACTGTACCGTGAACTAAAACTACCGGAATACGCCCTGGCTGATAAGGTTGAACAAGCAGCATATGATTTTCAACTTGAGCCCCATAAAAGAAGTTTTTCAATCCTACATTCCATAACTCGGGATCATTCAGGCGATAAGCAAGTGGAGCGGTGGTATCTGTCTGCAACGGCACCTGCTTGCCATTAACCACGACCTCACTATCGTCATAAGCTGAATAGAGTTCAAGTATTGCACTGCCACGCCCGGCCTGTAAGTCCCGTAAGTTGCCATTTATACGCAGAAAGGCAGTGATAGGTAAAGCGCCACCGTTCGGGGCCTCACTGGTTTTATTGGTAACCCCGATGATTGGCAAACCCAATCCTGGCGTACGGTTACGAACAGTAAAGCCATAAACATCATAGGCATCAGAAGGATAATAAGCCTCAAAATCATTAGGTTTCCAGCCCAATTCGTCAGTCACCAGTGAAATCGTTAAAAGTCCACTAGTCAGCTTACGAACGCCTCCTTTAAGCACAAGATCGTCACCATTGACTCGCTTGAAACCATGATCCAATGCCCTATTATAAAGCTCACAAGCCTCCCGGAATCGATTATCGTAAGGACTTGGTAGTGACTGTTTACCTTCACTCAATAAATAAAGATAGGCATAAACAGCCGACTGCAAGAAAACGTCTTGCGCTCGTATTGTTGTTAATGCATCAACAGTGTTTTCGGGTAACATCTCTCCATAGGCATAACTCATTTCAGCCAAAGCAAATAACAAATCCCGTCGATCGTCTTTTAATGCAGTCTGATGCAAGTTAAGAATTGCTTGCTGGGGATCCTGGTTGTATAGCTCCAATAAATTAAAACGATGAAGAACAGCTTTGGTGTCGTTGTTAATTTTACCTGCATGAGAGAGTGGGTTTGCTGTAGCATTTTGGTAGGATTGTTCGGGTGTTACTTTAGTGATTCCTATCGGGGAAGCACACCCTGTTAATAATAAAAATACTGCCAAGCCCGCTTGATAAAGCACAAATCGGCTAACACGTGTTATAAAAACAACAGAAAAAGTATGAGTGTTCATTTGAAAGGACTGGATAGAACTCAGTGATTTTAATAGTATTATACAATCACATTTCCTCACCTCTAGCAATGTTATATTAATAGCTTTAACAATTATTATAAATTGACAATAATTCTAAGAACAGTGTAGTAGTATATTATTCATGTGAATGTAAGCGTCACTCGACTCCATCTCCAAAAACAACCCTCACATACCAAACTACCTAATAAAAAAGCATGAGTTATTTAAAGTTAAACAGATACGATTATTACATTATTGTGCCTTTTATTATTGTTTTGATTTTAACTGCCATATTAATGACATTAATTCAATTCAATTATTTTGATGCAGATAAACTTCAACCCAAAGATCAATTAATATCGGTTGTTGCAACTTCAATAAAATCCCCTGAGTCATCTATTCAAATCGGCGCCTACATCGATAACATTTATAACCTATCTATTAATAATAAAACATTCGATGCCAATGGCTGGGTTTGGGTTACGTGGCCTGAAAAAGTAGAAGATTTTTTTCAAGCGCGCAAATTAACACCTGATAAATGGTTAAATTTTGCTAACGAGATTGATAATTGGGACTTCAAATTGGAGCAGTTTCATGATGCACCTATCAAACTAAAAAATGGCCATTTCCGTCAAGGCTTTAAGTTCTCTGGTCATTTTTATTTAAATGATATTTCCTTTTATAAATATCCATTCGAGACCTTAAATATACCGCTTATATTTGAATTGACTGACTTTAGTGAAATCAAAACAGACAAAAGCATTCATGATTTATACTTGATACCAGATCAATCCACTTCCGGTGTAGGGAGCTATATTGACCTGACTGGTTACAATACGATTGCTTTTAATGTCTTTTCTAAAATACATATATACGGTAGTAGTTTTGGCTCGGAAATCATGGAGACAAAACCAATCAGTACTAATCAAGTAATATTTCAGACAACTTATAAACAGTCCACCAACGCAGCATTATTAACGCAGTTTTTACCATTAACTATTGTCATGTTATTGGTGCTTTTATCCCCTATGTTATCTTCATCGCTTTGGGATGTTCGTCTGGGCGTTCCCCCAACAGCTTTACTTACTTTAGTCTTTCTACAATTAGGTTATAGAGAAAAACTGCCCGATATCGCTTATATTACTTTTATAGATTCGATTTATAACTGCTGTTATTTAATTATATTAATCATATTCGTGCTTTTTCTGTGGGGATCCAACAAAATAAACCTTGCTACCGAATCTGAAAAAGCACTGCTTATTGAGCAAATTGACTTAATAGATAAACGGTTCCAGCTAGCTATTCCGGCTATAATGATTATTATAATTTTACTTGCATGGATAAGAGTTAATCATTTACATCCATGATCTGGGATAGCTCACTTTCCAATAATAGCAAGTTACCCCGCTTCATTAATAATCAATCCAAAGCTACCTCAACACACCTGGAGGGCAAGAATAATTATCCAATATCTGCACATAATTAGCGCGTTCATACGCCGTAGGATCAATAGCGTGTTGTTGACTCACACTACCTTTTAACTGGGCAATTGATTCATACTCATGATCAATTAGCCACTGCTCCAATTCGGCCAGGACTTCTGTCAATCGCCCAACACCCTGTTTGAGTAAAACACTGCACAGATGCACGACATCAGCACCTGCCAATAGTGCTTTAATAATTTCCGGAGTATTATGAAATCCGCCGGTTACGGCCAAGGATAGTTTGGTTCGCCCATACAACAAAGCAGTCCAGCGTATACGTAATAAAGCTTCTGATGATGTTGACAATTCAAGCTTTGGCAATACTTCCAGAGTTTCCAAGTCAATATCCGGCTGATAGAAACGATTAAATAGGGCTATACCATTAGCACCCGCTGCCTCCAATCGCCTCACAAAATGAATCGGAGAACTAAACTGTGAAGAAAGCTTCATGATGATCGGCAAACTCACTTGGCTATTTAGCCCCTGCAGAATATCAAGATAACGATTTTCAACGTCATTGCTGCTTTCTTCGGCATTCGCAGCCAAATGATAAATATTGAGCTCTAATGCATCCGCGCCAGCCTGTTGTAATTGCTTACCGTATTCAACCCAACCACTTACTGATGTACCATTCAAACTTGCAATAACGGGGATTTCCAGGGCAGACTTTAGTTTTTGGAGCTGCTCCAAATACTGATCCTGATAGGTTTGAATATTATCAGGCATAGGGTAAAACGAATCCGCTTCACCATGCCCAATTGATTGCTCATAAAAAAACCGTTGAATTTGATGCTCTTCGGCTTCTATTTTTTCTTCAAACAAAGAATACATCACTAATGCCGATGCCCCTGCGTCTTGCAATTTTAATGCACTACTTACATCTTTACTTAATGGGGATGCTGACGGAACTAAAGGATTAGCGAGTTTTAGGCCTACATAATAAGTCGTTAAATCAACCATTGTCACTCTCCTTGGCACTCTCATTTTTAAGCTGAACTTTTACTGCTGAAACGCTGGTGGCTTCATTCCATTCAAGTTCAGATAATTGTTTATAATAACGATATCGATTTTTTACATCCTGCTGAGCCTGTGCCAGAAAGCGTTCAGCTGCTTCTGGATGCGTTTGCCATAGCATGCTAAAGCGGGTTTCAGTTTTTACAAAATCGCGATAAGGAATGGATGGTTCAGCAGAGTCAAGTTTCATTGGATTTTTACCGACTTTGGCCTTACTTGGATCAAACCGAAACAACGGCCAATGCCCACTTTTAACGGCCAAATTTTGTTGCCTGTGATTATTAGATAAATCCACACCATGGGCGATGCACGGCGCATAAGCGATGATAATAGACGGGCCATCGTGGGCTTCTGCCTCCAAAAATGCATTAAGGGTTTGGATATCTTTACCCGCATATGCAACGTGGGCGACATACACATTACTGTAATCCATCGCCAACAAAGCCAAATCTTTTTTGGCCGTAGCCTTGCCGCCCGCCGAGAATTTTGCCACCGCACCTAAGGGCGTTGATTTTGATGTCTGACCACCGGTATTGGAATAAACCTCCGTATCAAGAACCAGAATATTGACGTTACGGCCACTGGCCAACACATGATCGACTCCGCCAAACCCAATATCATAAGCCCAGCCATCACCGCCGATAATCCAGACACTTTTTTTGCTCAGGCTGTCAGCTAATTGAAGCAAGGTTTCGGCAGATTGGCCTGTCAAGGACGGCAACTTTTGTTTAAGATTGGTAACCCGTTCGCGCTGTTCGTAAATCCCCGCTTCATCGGACTGGTCGGCATTTATAATAGCATCAACCCATTCGTCGCCTAACTGATCACGCAGTGAAGCCACCAATTCTTTAGCGTAGTCATTTTGTTTATCCAAGGCAATGCGCATTCCCAAGCCAAATTCGGCATTATCTTCAAACAAGGAATTGCTCCACGCGGGCCCGCGACCTTCACCGTTTTTAGTCCATGGTGTCGTGGGCAAATTACCACCATAAATTGAAGAGCAACCCGTCGCATTGGCAATCACCATGCGGTCACCAAATAACTGCGAAGCCAATTTTATGTAGGGCGTTTCACCGCAACCGACGCAAGCGCCGGAAAATTCAAACAATGGTTGCAGAACCATGGCACCTTTAATGGTATTGGTTTTTAACAACCGTCGATCATATTCAGGGATGCCTAAAAAGAAATCCCAATTATCGCGCTCGGCTTCGCGCAGCGGCGGTTGTGGCTGCATGTTTAAGGCTTTACGGCTGGCGTTGGATTTGTCCCGAATCGGACAAATATCAACACACAATGTACAACCGGTACAATCTTCCGGCGCGACTTGATAACTGATGGCCAAACCTGCGGGAAAATCTTTACCCAACATTGGTGCAGATTTAAAAGTTTCTGGTGTACTTGTTAACACATCGGTAGAAAAAATCTTGCTGCGAATAACTGAATGCGGACACACCATCACACATTTTCCGCATTGGGTACACAAATCTGTTTCCCAAACCGGAATTTCCAGTGCTAAATTGCGTTTTTCAAAAGCGGCCGTGCCAGTTGGAAAAGTTCCATCAATCGGCATAACACTGACTGGTAAGGCATCACCTCGACCGGCAATAATTTCGCCGGTTACCCGTTTAACAAAATCGGGCGCGGCATCGGTAATCATTGAGGTAATGTCGAACAGACTACTAACCACTGTAGGTAGTGGAACAGGATGCAAACTGGCCAATGTTTCATCAATAGCCTTAAAATTTAGCTCAACAACACGCTGACCTTTTTTGCCGTAGGTTTTTTCGACGGCATATTTAATCGCGGTAATCGCATCGGTTTGCGGCAACACTCCAGAAATCGCAAAAAAACAGGTCTGCATGATGGTATTGATACGCTTGCCCATACCGCTTTTTTCAGCAACGGCGTATCCGTCAATGACATAGAAGCGAATTTTTTTGGCGATCATCTGCTGTTGCATTTTAGCGGGCAACGATGCCCAAACCTGTTCAACCGGTTCGGGTGAGTTTAATAAAAAGACTGCATTGTCGGCGGCATTAACCAGCATGTCATAGCGTTCCAGAAAAATCGTCTGATGACAGCCGATAAAATTGGCATCGTTTTCGGCAATCAGATAACTGGAACGTATCGGCTTGGGGCCAAAGCGCAAATGCGAAACCGTAATAGCGCCGGATTTTTTTGAGTCATAAACGAAATAACCTTGCGCGTTTAAATCAGTCGCTTCGCCAATAATCTTAATGGTGTTTTTATTGGCACTGACCGTACCGTCACTGCCCAAGCCATAAAACATGGCCTGAAAAGTATCGCTAAGGGCATCGGTGCGATAACTCGCATCCCAACCTAAACTGGCGTAAGTGACATCATCATGAATGCCAATAGTGAAATGGTTTTTAGGTTGCTCATGATCCAATTCATCGAAAATCGCCTTAATCATACCTGGCGTAAACTCTTTGGAAGAAAGGCCATAACGCCCTCCCACCACTTTCGGCAATACAGAAAATCGTGCTGTACCGCTGATATAATCTTGAGCAAGAGCACCCAAAACATCCTTGTATAGCGGCTCACCATCAGCACCGGGCTCTTTAGTACGATCGAGCACAGCAAGTTTTCTGCAAGTCACTGGTAATGCTGCAAGTAAACTGGCTGGATCAAAAGGCCTATACAATCGCACTTTGAGCAAACCTACGGACTCACCCTGACGATTCAGATAGTCAAGTGTTTCAGTAACTGCTTCCGCACCGGAACCCATCATTATAATTACCCGTTCAGCATCGGGCGAACCAAGATACTCAAACAACCGATATGAGTGGCCAGTCAGTGCCGCAAAACGATCCATTGCACCCTGCACTATCAAGGGCATCGCTTGATAATAGATGTTAACTGATTCTCTGGCTTGGAAATAGACATCCGGATTTTGTGCAGTACCACGTAAAACCGGATTATCAGGCGTTAAAGCTCTACTTCTATGAGCGGCCACCCACTCTTCCTTAATCATTGCCCGCATTACAGCATCATCAAACATTGTGATTTTGGCAACTTCATGCGACGTTCTAAAACCATCAAAGAAATGCATCAACGGAATGCGACTTTCTAAAGCAACTGCATGAGCGATTAATGCAAAATCCAACACTTCTTGTGGTGAGTTCGAACACAACATGCCAAAGCCGGTCATTCTCGCTGACATAACATCGCTATGATCACCAAAAATTGACAACCCCTGACAAGCCAGCGAACGTGCTGCAATATGAAATACCGTTGGCGTTAACTCACCGGCAATTTTGTACATATTAGGGAGCATCAACAGCAGACCTTGAGAGGCAGTAAACGTCGTCGCCATCGATCCAGCCTGCAAGGCACCGTGAATAGCACCAGCAGCTCCTGCTTCACTTTGCATCTCGGTCACTTGCGGAACGGTACCCCACAAATTGACTTGTCCGCGAGAAGACCATTCATCGGCCCACTCACCCATATTAGAGGAAGGCGTTATGGGGTAAATAGCGATAACTTCATTGAGTTTATGAGCTACCGTAGCAGCCGCCTGATTTCCATCAATCGTACATGTTTGCTGATTTTGCATGAGACAGTCCTGATATGAACAATAAGAACAATAACTACCCTGTTAAGTGTAACAGATTTAGATGATAGTCTATGTTAAGCTTAATCTCAATGACGAACTTCTATTTTCTGATTTAACCTGATGTTAAGATAACTTGGAACTTCATGACAATGATACAAGAAACTTACTTCAACATCTCCAAAGCAAGATCTGCCATTTTTTTTGAACCACCGCCCTGCCCTAACTGCAGTTTAACTTGCTTCAAATTATCCCGCATTTGATCAGCATAGGACTTGTCCATCAAAATTCGTTCGATTTCTTCGGCAAGGTTTTCTGCTGTCGCCTCATGCTGAATCAATTCTTTAATAAAACCTTTACCCAAAACGATATTCGGTAACCCTATAAAAGCAGTATTAACCAACCATCTACCTAACCAATACGTTAAAGAAGCCAGTTTATAAGTAATAACCATAGGGACAGTTAACAAGGCAATTTCTAAAGTTGCTGTTCCTGAGGTTGTCATTACCACATCACAACATTGAATAGCATCATAAGGCTGATTTTTTATCACCGTTATTTTAACGGCAGACTGCTGTATATAATTTTCAAGCATCTCATCATTAATTGAATCAGCTTGGGGTAATACAAACTGAATACCAGGTATTCTGGCTTGCAATCTTTCAGCAGCCGCCAACATAACAGGTAACATTCGGTTTATTTCGTTGGCACGACTACCAGGCAGTAAACCAACCACTGGTTTATTTCCATCTAATCTAAAACTTACCAGATCTTCAGCTAGACTATGTTGAGGATGAACTTTATCAACAGAAGGATGGCCAACATATCGTACAGGTATATTCTCCGCATCATAATAAGCCGTTTCAAAAGGAAATATCACCGCCATCATATCAATCGCCTTGCCATACGTTTTCACCCTGCCTGGACGCCAAGCCCACACTTGGGGACTTACATAAAACAAGACTTTGATACCTCGTTGTTTGGCGAATCGTGCCAATTTTAGATTAAATTCTTTATAATCGACACAGACCAATAAATCAGGACGCTCAATTGAAACCAATTGCTGCATTAATTTTAATGCCCTGCGTATCTCACCATAATGCTTAAGTACTTCAACTATGCCAATTACACCAATGGAACCAGAGTCATAACGAATATCGATACCCGCCTGCGCCATTTTTGCGCCCCCCATACCAAATCCTTTAAGATCTGACTGATGTTTTTTCAGCTCCAAAAACATATTGGCAGCATGTTGATCACCAGAGGATTCTCCAGCGCTGAACATTATAGATAAAGGGGATTTTTGAAGCATGATTCTATTTACCTTGTATGCACACTCATTGGCACTGTTTCGAACTAATTAAACTAAGCTGACAAAAAAGTCGCTTTAGCTACAATAAGACTATGCTAAAGCGAGTCTTAAAATAATTATTTCTTTTAACTACCTTTATTCACAAACTATGCCGTCAAAACACCCCGAATAATCCCAACAATCTCCCTAATCGTATCATCGTCAAGAAACGGACAAATAGGTAATGAAAAACAAGTAACGGCAACGGATTCAGTAACGGGCAGACTTAAGCCTGCACACTCTTCCTTAAATACATTTTGTTGATGCAAAGGAACCGGGTAATAAACCGCACAACCAACTTGTTTATCCTGCAAAGCGTTTAAAATAGCATCACGACGATCAGATAATAAAGTATATTGGTGATAAACATGTTCACCTAAGCCATCTTCATAAGGCGTAACTAAAGGTAAGTTAGCCATTAATTCTGAATATAAGTGTGCAACATGTCGTCGTGCCTGATTATATTGATCAATGCGCTTTAACTTAGCTCTTAAGATTACGGCCTGCATTTCATCCAAGCGACTATTGTAGCCAATGACATCATGATAATAACGCACATCTGAACCATGATTACGGAGTTGCTTAATTTTTGCAGCCGTTTCATCTGAATTAGTAACTACCAATCCACCATCGCCAAAAGCACCCAGATTTTTGCTGGGAAAAAAACTGTAACCTCCGGCATGACCTATAGCACCGGTTTGCTTACCATTAATAGTTGCACCAAAAGACTGACAACAATCTTCAATCAGTTTTAAATCATACTGCTCACAAAGCTGAACAATTTCAGTCATGTCGGCAGGTTGACCAAACAAATGCACAGGCATGATTGCTTTGGTTTTTGGTGTAATGGCCGCTTCTATTGCTTCTGGTGAAATATTATAGGTTCGAGGATCAATATCAACAAAAACAGGAGTAGCTCCGACATACTTAATGGCTTCGGCTGTCGCAATAAACGTAAAAGCTGTAGTAATAACTTCGTCACCAGCCCCTATACCTTCAGCTATTAATGCCAAATGTAACGCATCGGTACCTGACGCAACGCCTATCGCATGCTTTACGCCCAGATATTCGGCTGTTTCCTTTTCAAAAGCCTGGACATTGGGACCTAAGATAAAAGAGCAGTTTTCTATTGTTTCAGCCAGGCCACGCTCAACTTCATCTTTAATTTCAGCGTATTGAGCCTTCAGGTTTACCATCGGTATCATGTTGTTAATGCCTTTTGTTTATTTGAATTAGTTGTCGCCCAATAACTGCGTAATTTGAATCGCTGTTGCTAAGGCTCGCCTGCCTGCGTCACCAGAAACCAAAGGATTTTCTCCCGTTTGAATACAATTAATGAAATGTTTTATTTCTTCAAGCAAAGCATCGCCGCCTTCAAAAACAGATTCTTCGGTTTCAATTTCCGGAATGCCTGGAAACATTTCTTTTTTTCCAGTGCGATATTTAGTTAACACCCTATTTTGGAAATCAACGGAAATATAAGAACTGGGTCTGAAAAGGCGCATTTTGCGTTCCATTTTCATACTAATACGACTGGCTGTCACATTAGCAACACAACCATTTTTAAATAATAACCGAGCATTAGCAATATCAGTGCCCTGGGTCAATACAGCCGTGCCGCTGGCATCAATACGCGCCACTTCTGAATCGACTAACGCTAAAATTATATCAATGTCATGAATCATTAAATCAAGCACGACACTCACATCATTCGCACGAGGATTAAATGGCGATAACCGATGCGATTCAATGAACAATGGCTTTTCATCCTTATCCAATCCCAACACGGCAGGATTAAAGCGCTCTAAATGCCCAACTTGTAGAATCAAATTCTTTGCTTTAGCAATAGCAATTAACTCATCCGCTTCTGCAACTGTTACGGTAATAGGCTTCTCTACAAGAACATGCGTGCCCGCATTAAGAAAATGTTTTGAAACACTGTGATGCAAAGTCGTAGGTACAACAATACTGACTGCATCAACCTCACCCAGCAAAGTTTGATAATCTGTTAAAGCACGTGCACCATGCTTATCAGCAACTGCTTTTGCCGCCTCTTCATTAATATCGACTACAGCAACCAACTCACAATCAGGTAATGAAGCATATTTTTCAGCATGAAACTTACCTAAATAACCCGTACCGATAACAGCGCATCTAATTTTTTTCATTTACATTAATTATATTGAGTTTAACTTAACCCGAAGATGGCTGATAACAATAAATTATCAGATTAAATCTGACCGGCATTTAATAATGGATAGTATTGTAATCCATCAGCCTCTATTCATAAACTTTTGTAATAGCTACTCAGTCTTCGGTATAAAAGCTTGACTATAAAACGCACAAAATTACTGCGTTATCTGTCGATGTAGTATTAATTTGAAACTATCGAGGCCTTGCCTTAAACTAAAATAGCTATGTATTCTTATATTGAAAGTATCGATATTTTTTATTATTTACCCACTATAATTCACATAGAGCCAAAATACCTCATAAGTAATTTTTAATGCTTTATTGAAAATACAACTATCGAATGCATGAATACGCAGATTTATAAGGCTGTTAAAACCAAACACACACGACATATAAAGTTAAATGTATTTTTAATACATTTCAACTTAAACGTTAATAAATATTAACTAAATGATACTATTTAATTATATTTAACTTAGCAAGCACTATACTCTATTACAAATGCCAGGTTTTTAATAAAAAACAAATTATATATTTTAAATATAAATTGCAATAAGTCTTTTACCGACTATAATTCAAAATAACATTAAATAAATTCGCCTTACTTAGAACATCACTCACAATGATAAAAACTGAAAACAGACCATTGTCAGATAGCGGGAATGACTTTAATCGAGATATCGAGTTAGTTGCGCGTATCTGTAATTCAGATCAAAAGGCTCTTGAGCTTTTGTATAGCAGTTACTATAGCCGACTCTCTCGTTTTATTGCCCGAGTGATCACACGAGAAGACCTGATAGATGAAGTGATAAACGATGTCATGTATGTGGTATGGGAAAAGGCCAAATCGTATAATCATCAGTGCAAACCTTCCACATGGATTTTTGGTATTGCTTACAATAGAGCTCGACAGGCACTCCGCGATGCCAATAGAAACAATGAAGAATCATTAGAAAATCTTATTGACAATGGAGTATCGTTTGAAGATGATAAATCAATCTTAAAACAATTAGAAATGAGTGACTGGCTTTTACCGGCTCTAGGTAAGCTTACACCAGACCAAAGAGCCGTTATTGAGTTGACTTATTTTCAAGGACTCGCATATAGTGAAATAGCTGAAGTAATGGCTTGCCCTGAAAATACCGTAAAAACCCGAATGCACCATGCACGCAAAAAACTGGCTACTCTACTTACTAGTACCGATTAATTTTCTAAAACCGGACAACCTAAATATCTTGGAGAAAAAATGACACAGCAAGATAAAAATAATAACCCCTATGCTTCACATGAAGATAGCTCATTATTACTACCATGGTATATCAACAAGACATTAAATAGCAGTGAAATTGAGCTTGTAGAAAGCCATTTGAAAGTATGCCTTACCTGTAAACGTGAACTGGCAACCTTAAAAAAATTCTCATCTGCCTTTAAAACGGAAACCTCAAACCAAACTAATAAAGCTAATTTTAACAAGCTAATTGATCGAATTCACGGCACTACCCATGCTGCAGCTAATGATGCCTTAAACAACGTAATCAAAGAAAAGCAACGCCACGCCTTACCCACAGCTAATCAAAGAAACAGCAGAGCACAAATAAAACGCTATCGCTTACCAAGACCCGCTCTTGCCATGGCGGCGGCACTCATGCTTGCTTTGATAATACCCCGATTTATTGTTAAGGATAATAACCTGACGAACGATTTTCATACGCTATCAAATGCTGAAATCCCCAACGTCAACAATAATTCAATCAGAGTTATCTTCCTAGATGACACGAATAAAACACACATTAACGACCTACTTGCGACTGTTCATGGCCGCATTACTAGCGGCCCTTCAGCACAAGGTGAATATTCTGTCGCTATTGAAAACAAACTCACACCTGAAAATGTGCAAGGAGTAATCGCCGAATTAAAAAAGAATACCAACATACTCTTTGCTGAACCTGCTTATGCGTTAGTTTCATCAGATAAAACCATTGGAAACTAAGTTCTAATGAAAGCGCTTTTGCTTTTACTATTCATTAATTTATCAATCATTACAGCACCCTGTAAAAGCACTGAAATTAGCCCAGAACAGGGATTAGACACAGCCCTTAATGTTGACAATGCTGATCACTTGTTATTAGTCGGCTTTCCGGATCAATCTATAAACAGACCTCTAGGCGCCTCTCCTTCCACTTACAGGCGAAGAGGCAATTATCAAAGTTCCGGCTGGAGTAAACGAATTTCTCAGCAAATTGCCGAAGACTATCACATAGAAAAACTAACTGAATGGCCTATGTCTGAAATAGGCGTCCATTGCATCGTCTATCAAGTTCCCGCAAATGCCTCAGTTAGTGACACCATCAAACAATTATCGCAAAATTCCGATATCAGTATTGTGCAAAATATGCATGTGTTTAAAACAAAAGCCCACGCAACTAATGACCCTTATTTTAAGCTCCAAGCCAATATGCGTGACATGCAAATTGACCAAGCCCATAGCAAAGCAACTGGCAAAGGCATTAACATAGCCATGATTGACACGGGTGTTGATTTAACACATCCAGACTTAATAGACCAAGTAGCAAAGCACGAAAACTTTTCTACCGAAATATCGCCCGACTTCTCAAATGACCAACATGGCACTGCGATTGCAGGAATAATGGTGGCAAAAAAAGACAATGAGACCGGTATTGTTGGCATTGCACCCGATGCTAAATTAATTGCCTACAAAGCATGCTGGCCATCCATGCCTAATTCAATGGAAGCCGTTTGTAATAGTTATACCTTGTCATTAGCGGTAAATAGCGCCATAAAATCAGGCGCCAAAATCTTGAATATGAGCCTTGGCGGACCTCACGATGAGTTTCTGGAAAAGTTATTAAACAAAGCAATTGAAAACGGGATGATTGTTATTGCCGCAGACGAAGGCCAAGACTCTAAAAATGTTAATTTTCCAGCTTCTTTAAAAAATGTGCTATCAATTCAATCAATAAAAAAACCAGATACAGACCATAAAGTTGTGGCACAAAGCCTTTCTGCTCCGGGCGAAAAAATACTTACAACATTACCTCATGGTACTTATGATTTTATATCGGGCAGCTCTATTGCAACCGCAGAAGTATCAGGTATTATTGCCTTGCTATTGCAAATCAAGTCAGACCTTACATTTTCAGAAACCAGAGCACTATTACAACAATCTCAATTACCCAACAAAGAGGGCTCTTTTACAGGTATTAATGCGAATACTGCTTTAGCAATCCTTTGCAAAACAGCTCATTGCTCATAAAATCTTTTAAGCTTGACTATTCAACAAAAAAGTCGAGCATCAGTCGCCTTATAATCCCCCTCTAAATTTTATTTCTATTTTAAGTGGAAAGGGATGACTCATTAACCAACAAACCATCCTAATCACTATTGTCTGGCATAACTGTTAAAAGATTGCCCCAGACTGATTTCTCAGATACCATGCACCTACTGAACGTTTGTTAGGTGCCTCCTTTGAGCTCAAAAGAAAAAATCTTAAGTGCCGCGATTATTTTATTCGCGCAAAAAGGCTATTCAGGCCTATCCATGCGGCAATTGGCTCTGGCCGTTGAATTAAGCGTTGCAGCGATTTACCATCATTTCCCCGATAAAAACACCTTGTATCTCGAAGCGGTTCGCTTTGCATTTTCTGATAAAGAACAGGTTTTTGATCAGGTATGGAAATCTGACGGCTCTGCCGAAGAAAAATTAGGTCGGTTTATTCGTGCATTAATTGAAGTCATGCTTGAAGACCGTGACTTTCATCGTCTCATGCAACGTGAAATTTTGGAAGCTGATCCCGCAAGAATGCAATTATTAGCCCAAGGTGTTTTTAACAACCAATTTTGTTTACTAATGCAATTAGTGGCAGAGATGGCACCTGATCAGGACTCTCACCTATTGGCAACCTCTGTCATAGGTTTAGCCAAGTATTACATTGAATATCAGCCCTTACTCAAAAATTTTCCAGGCTGGAAACCCGAACACGAAAAGCCTGAATTTATAGCTATGCACATCACTACCCTGTTATTAAACAGTTTTAAGGCAAAGGCGGCATGAAAAATAAAGTCAGTCTTTCACCATCCACTTTAATAAAAAATAAAAGTAACTTACGAAGTACACCCCATTTAATTGCGGCAATACCGCTATTAATATCCGGCTGCATGCTGGGGCCTGATTTTACAAGCCCACCAAGCCCGGAAACAAAAAGTTACACGACCGATAAGCCAGCAGAGAGAATTACCACAAGCTCGTCCGTATCGGGTGCGGCGCAATCTTTAAGCTTGGGAAAAGATATTCAGGGACAATGGTGGACTTTATTTCACTCAACGCCCTTAAACAAACTCATTGAACAAGCCATGAAGCATAATCCTGATTTACAGGCCGCCTCATCAGCCTTAACCGAAGCCCAAGAAAATGCTTCTGTCCAAGAGAGTTCGTTATTCCCTGCCTTGGATGCAGGATTCTCAACCAGACGTCAAAAAATTTCCGGTGCTCAATTTGGCGCGCCTGGTTTTGAAGCGCCTGCTTACAATCTTTCAACAGCATCACTTCAGGTTGCCTATACCCTGGATGCTTTCGGCGCCATTCGAAGACAAATCGAAGACTACGAAGCCCAAGCCGACTATCAGCGCTTCCAACTTGAAGGAACTTTCCTGACACTCGCGTCAAACGTTGTAACTACTGCCATACAAGAAGCCTCTTTAAGGGCACAGATTAGTGCTACGCAGGAGATTATCAGCGCTCAAGCCAAAGGACTTGAACTGGTCAAACAACAATTCGAATTGGGGGGCGCATCGAAAGTCGATGTCTTGTTACAACAAACCACACTGGAACAAACACGAACGAACTTACCGCCCTTAGAGCGACAACTAGCTCAAAATCGTCATCGTTTAACAGTACTAACCGGCGAACTACCCAGCACCGAACTCGCCGCGCAATTCAAGCTCTCCGATCTGCATCTACCCGAGGCATTACCTCTTAGTTTGCCCTCCAAACTAGTGCAACAACGTCCCGATATACGTGCACAAGAAGCCCAATTACATTCAGCCAATGCGCAAATTGGTGTCGCTACCGCCCAACTTTTTCCTGACTTTACCATCAATGCCAATGTCGGCAGCATCGCGACCAAGGTCGGCGATTTATTTGTTCCTGGTAGCGCCATCTGGACCGTTGGTGGAAACTTGTTACAACCCGTCTTTCATGGCGGCGGACTCATTCATCAAAGACGTGCAGCGATAGCGGCTTACGAACAGGCAGCAGCACAATACCGAAGCACCGTATTACTGGCCTTCCAGAATGTTGCCGACACTTTGAGCGCGCTGGAGTTCGACGCCGTCGGATTGAAAACACAAGATGCTGCCGTAAAAGCAGCTTCGGATACCTTGGAACTGACTCAAATGCAATACAAAATCGGTGTTGTCAGTTATCTGCCACTACTGATTGCAGAGCGCAACTACCACCAGACACGTATTACCCAAATTACTGCGCAAACCCGACGCTACACCGATACAGCCGCCCTGTTCCAAGCGCTGGGCGGTGGTTGGTGGAACCGTCCGAATTTATCGGCCAATTTATTGGCTGAACAAAAACAACAAAAAACCAACAAAGACAAGACTGAAGAACAAGACCTCCTAGCACACGAACAAGACGTCTTTAACCTTCCATCGTGGATATCCAACTTTTAACCTTTTATAAAATTTATGTTTAAACAAAATCCAGGCAGGAACAAAAAATGATTAAACGTATGATCATTATGCTCATCATCGTTGGCATAATACTCGGAGGCATTTTTGGCTTCATCAGCTTTAAAGGACGCATGATTAAAGAATACATGGCGTCACAAGGCGAACCGATTCACACGGTTTCCACTATCACTGCCAACGCGATGGATTGGTTACCCAAAATGGAAGCCGTCGGAAGCCTCCAAGCCTCTCAAGGAACGAATGTAAGCGCCGAAGTACCCGGCATCGTCGAAGAAATTTATTTCAAACAAGGCGATAACGTCAAACTGGGCATGCCCTTATTGCAACTACGCGCAAAGGACGAAATTGCCAAACTGGAAGCACTTAAAGCGACCGCAGAAATCAATCGAATCACCTACAACCGCAACTTGGCGCAATTTGAAGTTAATGCCATCAGCAAACAAACGCTGGACATAGACAAAGCCAATCTTGAAGTGGCCACCGCTAATGTTAACCAACAACAAGCACTGCTTAATAAAAAACTGATACGCGCGCCCTTCACCGGCAAACTGGGCATTCGGCTCATCGATGTTGGTCAATATCTTGAAGCCGGCACTGCCATAAGCACATTACAGGCACTGGATACCATTTTTGTGGATTTTTTCCTCCCACAGCAAGCACTTTCGTCACTTAAAACCGGCCAACGAATAACACTCAATTCTGATGCCTATCCAACTGATACATTTACCGGTGAGATTACTGTCATCAATCCAAAGGTTGATACCAATACCCGCAACGTAAAAATAAGAGCCACGCTCAATAACCCCAACCATAAACTACTGCCCGGCATGTATGTAACTGTTAGCATTACCACCGGAAGTGCTCAACGCTACATCACCTTACCTCGAACAACCATTACGTTTAACTCTTTCGGCTCAACCGTCTATAGACTTGAGAACAATGGTCAGGATGAAAAAGGCAAAGCCAAACTGATTGCCAAACAAAGCTTGGTCACTACCGGTGCTACACGTGGCGACCAAATCACCATTCTTACCGGTGTTAAAGAAGGTGAAACCATCGTAACGACCGGTCAAATAAAACTACGCAATGGCTCACCGGTTACCGTCGACAACTCAATTCAACCCAGCAATGATGCTAACCCGCAACCTAGCGACCAATAATCTGTCATGAATTTTACCGATATTTTTATCCGCAGACCCATACTGTCCACAGTCGTCAGCATGATGCTGTTAGTATTAGGATTACGCGCGCTAAGTGAACTCCCCGTATTGCAATATCCGCGCACCGAAAATGCCATCGTCACCATCACAACCGCTTACTATGGCGCTGACCCGGATATTGTCGCGGGCTTTATCACCACCCCGCTGGAAAACAACATCGCTCAGGCAAACGGAATTGACTACATCACCTCCACCAGCCAAAACAGCGTCAGTACGATAACGGCTAATCTCACCCTTAATTTTGATCCCAACAAAGCCCTGACTGAAATCAATGCCAAGGTCAACGCCGTACTCAATCAATTACCACCAGAATCACAAACACCCGTTCTTAGCGTAAAAATTGGTGAAACCATTGATGCCATGTACATCGGTTTTTCCAGTGATGTTTTATCCGCCAACAACATCACCGATTATTTAATACGCTCCGTACAACCCAGACTCCAAGGCATAGAAGGTATACAGACCGCAGAATTACTGGGCGGTAAAAACTTTTCCCTACGCGCCTGGTTAGATCCCAATAAATTAGCCTCCTACTCACTGACTGCCACTGACATCAGTGCGGCACTCGCCAAAAACAACTACATTGCCGGACTGGGCACAACCAAAGGTCAAATGGTACAAGTCAACCTGACCGCCTCAACCAGTCTGCATTCAGTCACAGAATTTGAGCAGTTAATCGTCAAACAACAAGATGGCGCAATCATTCGGTTAAAAGATGTCGCCAAGGTTACGCTGGGCGCCGATGATTATGAAGGCAGTGTTTCCTTTGATGGCAACAAAGCCGTTTATATTGGACTACAGGTTGCCTCAAGCGCCAATTTGCTGGAAGTGATTGAAAGAGTTAGAAAAGTTTTTCCTAATATCCAAGCAGAACTACCCGAAGGCATCAGTGGAAAAATTGTTTACGATTCAACCAAATTCGTTGATAGCTCAATTCAAGAAGTTATCCATACCCTTATCGAAGCCTTACTGATTGTCACGCTAGTGGTCTTTGCCTTTCTGGGCTCACCCCGCTCTGTGCTGATTCCGGTTATTGCCATACCGCTATCGCTGATTGGTACCTTTACCATCATGTTAATGCTTGGTTTTTCGATTAATTTACTGACACTGCTCGCCTTGGTACTGGCTATCGGACTGGTCGTTGATGATGCCATCATCGTTGTCGAAAACGTCAACCGACATCTTGAAGACGGCATGCAACCCATTCCCGCTTCGCTGCTTGCCGCCAGAGAGTTAACCGGTCCTATTATTGCAATGACCATTGTATTGATAGCCGTTTATATTCCGGTTGGTTTTCAAGATGGACTGACTGGCGCCTTATTCTCTGAATTTGCTTTTACAGTCGTCGCGGCCGTAACAGTTTCAGCAATTGTTGCACTGACTTTATCACCCATGATGAGCTCTAAACTACTGAAAGCTCACACAACTGATCGAAGTGGCTGGGAAGAACGCATCGTCGACTTTATAGATCGCAAGGTCTTTGCGATGCAACATGCCTATTCAAGAACACTGCACGGCTCACTTAATTATTTACCCGTCACGACTTTATTTGCCGTCATTATCCTGGGTAGTATTTACTTTCTTTACAGTAGCTCCAATCGAGAACTGGCTCCTCAAGAAGATCAAGGTGTCATTATCACCATGTCTACCTCAGCGCCTGACGCGACGCTTCAACAGCGCTTGGTCTATGCCGATGAAGTTTACAACAAATTTATTAAACACCCGGAAAGCGATCATGTCTTTCAACTAAACGGCCCGGGACTTTCCATCGCTGGTATGGTACTTAAACCTTGGCATGAGCGCACACAAACAGCAACCGAACTACAACCCCTCATTCAACAAGAAATGAATGAAATAGCCGGCGTTCGTGTCGCCGCATTTCAACCACCACCCTTACCGGGCAGTAGCGGGCTACCTGTCCAATTTGTGATTGGCACCACCGAATCGTTTGACCAATTAAACACCGTAACCCAACAGTTTATGCAAGAAGCACAAAAAAGCGGCATGTTTATCTTTCTTGATAAAGACTTAAAAGTTGATCAACCCCAATCACAAGTTGACATTGATCGTAATAAAACCGCTCTGCTAGGACTCAGTATGCAGGATGTTGGCTCATCTTTGGCCTCTATTTTGGGTGGCGGTTATGTCAATTATTTCAGTATGACCGGGCGATCCTACCGCGTCATTCCGCAAGCGCAACAAACCTCAAGACTCAATGCCGACCAATTACTTAACTTCTACATTCGTGCAGCAGACGGCGCAACCGTTCCTCTATCCACCATTGCGACAATCAGCACCAAAACCGTACCGCAATCACTTAATCATTTTCAGCAACTCAACGCCGCCATCATTTCTGGCGTCCCTTTTCCAGGTGTAACCGTTGGCGATGCCCTTAATACCTTAAAAACAATCGCTGCCAAGACATTGCCCCCTGCTTACACGGTTGATTATGGCGGACAATCCAGGCAACTGGAACAAGAATCCAGTAGCTTTATTTTTACCTTCGGCTTTGCTTTAATCATTATTTTTTTAGCATTGGCCGCACAATTTGAGAGCTTCCGGGACCCACTGATCATTTTGGTATCCGTCCCCATGTCTATCGCCGGCGCATTGATATTTATTGCCTTGGGTATTGGTGGAGCCACTTTAAATATCTATACCGAAGTTGGTTTGGTTACCCTGATGGGCTTAATCAGTAAACATGGCATCCTGATCGTCGAATTTGCCAATAACAAACAAAAAGAAGGCTTAACCAAACGCGAGGCGATAGAAAGTGCCGCCGCTATAAGATTACGTCCTATTTTAATGACCACCGCCGCCATGGTCCTAGGCGTTTTACCGTTAATCT
Source organism: Methylococcales bacterium (assembly GCA_026399095.1). Taxonomy (GTDB): domain Bacteria; phylum Pseudomonadota; class Gammaproteobacteria; order Methylococcales; family Methylomonadaceae; genus Methylobacter_C. The sequence goes on from JAPLRP010000010.1 coordinate 61,387, forward strand.
TTGCTACAGGTGCGGGCGCGGTATCGCGTTTTAACATCGGCTTGGTTATAGCCACCGGTATAGCAATCGGTACTTTATTTACCTTATTTGTAGTACCTGCCGTTTATTTATTAATAGGACAGAATCACCCCAAGGAAATAAAAAACCCTGAATAGCATTTCCAAAGACGACATCTTTGAAATGCAATTACTCAAAACTGGAAGAATTGTATTGGCTATATTATCTATGTAAATGAAAAGTTGATAGCTTGAATTTACAACGAGCGTGTAAATACTGACAGCCTTGATGTTTTATGCATGACTAGAAACCATGAATATATTCGCGAATCTCGCCGATTTCCTTCTCCAACCCATAGCATGGGTCCACTGGTGACACCCAGATTTATAACGTGGCATTTCGTTAGCAGAGAGTTAAACCCGTTCAGTCCTTTTTCGTTTTTGCAGTAGCAGCTACCGCAATATATCTTTCTGCTTTGTTGTCCCACTGAAAACCTTTTTTCCATTTGCTGTCTTGCGTTTTAATTTGAATATCATAATAACCCTGAGTCTTGCTCGGCAAGAAGGAAAGCACGTTCTGACCTTCATAGAGCTCATGATCACGGGTTCCATCATTGTGCCAATAGCCTGCGAGATCCTGATAATAATAAATGGGTTCTGAAAGAATATTGATTAGCTGTGTGCCATCGATCTTAAACAACGAAAGTGCTTCAAAATAACCTGAGCCACCGGCATAACCCTCATTCCAACCCAAACGCAAACCGATTGCTGTATCGGTATCGGTAAGTTTGAAGAGAGCAAAATCCAAACGCATATACTCTTCAGGCATAAGATTAATTTCATCACCCTCATCAACATCCTGAGATGGCCCTTCCAATTGGCTTGATTTCCAGCTAGTTTTTATATCTAGAGGCTTTCCGTAACTGGCAATTAAAGCA